>CANREX010000093.1 GCA_947629735.1 uncultured Clostridia bacterium | reverse complement strand
AATGGTCTTGTGGGGAAGAATTTCCGCCGCCATAGCTGCGGAGTGCGTCATTCCCGAGCAGCCTATCGTCTCCACCAACGCTTCCTGAATTATCCCGTCTTTGACGTTGAGCGTGAGCTTGCACGCGCCCTGTTGGGGTGCGCACCAGCCGATGCCGTGCGTAAGACCTTTGATGTCCTTAATTTCCTTTGCCTGAACCCACAGACCCTCCTCGGGAATGGGGGCGGGACCGTGTTCGAATTTACCCGAAACGCCCTTGGCAACGCAAATCATGTTTTCGACGTCTTTTGAATATTGCATTACATATCCTCCAAAATTTTTCCGCACAGCGGCGAAATGACGCGCCGCTTGCAATTATTTCTAAGACAGTATAACATAACGCACGATTATTTTCAATAAATTTAATAAAAAAAACGTGCCGATAACGGTAAATTTTGCCGCGCAAGTTGCTCAAAACTGTTTACCTTGGCAAAAATAGTATTATAATAATAGTGGAAATTTGCAAGGTCTGTTGTTTTGGGCTTATGTTGTGTCAAAGATGTAAAAAGAGATTGGCTACCGTCAACCATACGGAGATTATAAACGGCGAGAAGTGCTCGATAAATCTTTGCGAGGAGTGTATGGCGGAAGCCTACGGTCAATTCGAGGAAGATTTCACCGAGGCGGTTCTGCACGGTCTTTTCGGAGAGCCCGTGCGCGAGCAGAAGGTCTGCCCCGCGTGCGGCATGCGCTTTTCCGATTACGAGAGGGGCGGACTTCTCGGCTGTCCGAGCTGCTACGACGTGTTCAACGAAGAGCTTCTTCCCTACATAGCGCGTATTCAGGGCAATACGCGGCACGTCGGCAAGGAAGGCGGGGTCTACACCTCGGAGCACGATTACAGGCGCAAGTTGGGCATTTTGCAGAGCAACCTCGAAAACGCGCTCAAAAACGGAGACTACGCGGAGGCGGGCAGGATAAACGAGCGAATGAACGCCCTCAAAAAATCGCGGGGAGGCAACTCATGACGGACTATACTCTCGGCTCGGTGATGTCATCGCGCATACGCCTCGCCCGCAACATAAACGGCTACGCTTTTCCCGCAAGGTTGCAGAGCAACAAGCAGGCGAAAGAGATAATACGCTCGGTCTCGTCGGCGGTGAACAAGCTCGACGAGTTCCGCCTCTATTACATGGACGCCCTCAGCGAGGAGGACGCGCAGAACTTGGTGGAAAATCACCTGATAAGCCCCGCGCTGCTGCGCAGACCCACATATTCCGCCGCGCTCATAAACGAAGAGGGCAATATCTCCATAATGATAAACGAGGAAGACCACCTGCGCGAGCAGTGTATCTTCAAGGGGCTCAACTTGCAGGGCGCATACGACACGATGAGCGAAAAGGACACGCTTATCGGACAGGCTATACCCTTTGCCTACGACGAAACACTGGGATATCTCACCGCCTGCCCCACGAATCTCGGCACGGGGCTTAGGGCTTCCGTCATGATGTTTCTGCCCGCGATAGCGCTCAGCGGAATGATGCCCAAGATAATACAGAGCGCGACCCGCCTCGGGCTTACGGTCCGCGGCGCATACGGAGAGGGCAGCTCGGCTACAGGCTACACCTACCAGATAAGCAACGAAGTCACCCTCGGCGTAACCGAGGACGAGATAATCTCGCAGGTGACGCAGGTAGTAAACAAGATAGTGGACATAGAATCGGGCGAGCGCGAACGGCTGAAAAGGGGGAGCGGCTCGGTCGAAATCAAGGATAAATGCCTGCGCGCCTACGGAATATTGAGCAACTGCGCGCTGATGTCGAGCGGCGAATTCGTGGACTTGTGCGCGGACTTGAAACTTGCGGCGTGTCTCGGGTACGTCAAGGTAACGGACATCTCCGCGATAGACGAGCTCATCGTCAAGATGAAGCCTTCCAACGTCAACCTCAGCGCGGGGAGAAATCTTACCTCGCAGGAGCGCGACGCATACCGCGCGCACTACGCTTCCAAGGAAATCAACAAAATAGTCACGAGAAATTAAACAAAGGGGGTACAACAGTATGGATTCGACGAGATTTTCACGCAATCTGCAACTTGTCCTTGAAAAATCAAAGGAAATATCCGAAGCTATCGGCACTTCATATATAGGGAGCGAGCACATAGTTTTCGCTATGCTCTCCGCGCCCGACAGCCTCGCGTACAAACTTTTGCGGGAGAACGGCGTGTCGCCCAAGGAGTTCTGGAATTATCTCATTCACTCCGTGGACGCAACCTGCCAGATAAAGGGCTTCACCCCGCGCACCAAGCATCTTATCGAGCAGGCGGTGGAAATCGCCATGTATTACGAGACCGAGGACGGGCTGGCGGGAACGGAACACCTTCTCCGCGCGATAATCGATTCCCCCGAGTGCCTCGCCATGCACATATTCCGCGCGATAGGGCTGGATCTGCCCTCGCTTTCGGGCGAGCTCAACCGCTATCTCATGGGCGAATCGGACGGGGAGGACGACGACATCTTTTCGGGAGACGACCCCGTGTTCAAGACGTTTTCTTCCGACCTGTTCGGCAATAAACGCCCCAACGCCAAAAAGGAGGAGGGCAAGCAGTCCTCTCTCCCGCAGGATTTATTGCAGTTCGGCGTGGACTTGACGGCTAAGGCGAAAGAGGGCAAGATCGACCCCGTCATCGGCAGGAAAAAGGAGATAGACAAGATAATTCAGGTGCTCTCCCGCCGCACGAAGAACAACCCCGTGCTCATAGGCGAGCCGGGCGTCGGCAAGTCCGCGGTGGTCGAAGGACTCGCGCAGGCGATAATCAAAAACGAAGTGCCCGATTTGTTGAAAGGCAAGATAGTTTTCGCCCTCGACCTTGCAAGTCTTGTGGCGGGCTCGAAGTACCGCGGAGACTTCGAAGAGCGGCTCAAAAACGCGATAAGCGCGATACAGAACAGCGGCAACGTCATACTCTTCATAGACGAAATACACCTGTTGGTGGGCGCGGGCGCGACTTCGGAAGGCAAGATGGACGCGGCGAATATCTTAAAACCCATGCTCGCCCGCGGCGAATTGCAGACCGTCGGCGCGACCACCCTCGACGAATACCGCAAATATATAGAAAAGGACGCCGCCCTCGAAAGACGGTTCACGATAGTTCAGGTGGAAGAGCCCTCTGTTGAGGACACCGTGGAGATCCTCCGCGGGCTGCGCGATAAATACGAGGCGCACCACAAGGTAGTCATAACCGACGAGGCGATAATCGCGGCTGCGACCCTTTCGGACAGGTATATCACGGACAGATTTCTGCCCGACAAGGCGATAGACCTCATAGACGAAGCCGCCTCCCGCGAGCGGCTCGACCACTACAACGCCCCCGAGGAGCTCAATAGCCTCGAAGAGGAACTTAAACAGCTCACCGCGGAAAAGAACAAGGCGGTCAGGGGCGAGAATTTCGACAGGGCAAAGGCGCTTGTCAACGACATAAACGCCGTGCAGGACAAGATAAAAGCCAAAAAAGAGGAATGGAACGGCGGCGCGCAGTCTACACCGTCTATCGGCAGTGAGGAGATTGCCAAGGTCATCAGCGGCTGGACGGGCGTCCCCGTCATCAAGCTCACGGAGCAGGAGAGTGACAAACTTCTTCACCTCGAAGAGAATCTGCACAAGCGGATAATAGGGCAGGAAGAAGCCGTCTCCGCCGTCGCAAGGGCTATCCGCCGTGCGCGCGCGGGGCTGAACGAAGCGGGCAAGCCGATCGGCTCGTTCATATTCGTAGGACCTACGGGCGTGGGCAAGACCGACCTTTCCAAGGCGCTTGCGGAGTGCATGTTCGGCGACGAAAAACAGCTTATCCGCATAGATATGTCGGAGTACATGGAAAAACATTCCGTGTCCAAACTTATCGGCGCGCCCCCGGGATATGTCGGGTTTGACGAGAACGCGGGCGGTCAACTCACCGAAAAAGTGCGCAGAAAGCCCTATTCCGTAGTGCTGTTCGACGAGGTCGAAAAGGCGCACCCCGACGTGTTCAATATCCTGTTGCAGATTCTCGACGACGGCAGGCTGACGGACAGTAAGGGCAGGGTTGTAAACTTCAAGAACACGATAATAATTCTGACGAGCAACGTCGGCGCGAGCCAGATCAAAAAGATGAACAACTTCGGCTTCACTTCGGGCGACGAAGAGGCGGACTACGACAACATGAAGGAGAACATCAACGAAGCCCTCCGCGAACAGTTCCGCCCCGAGTTTTTGAACAGGTTGGACGACATAATTATCTTCCGCAAGCTGACCAAAGAGGAGGCGGGCAAGATCTGCTACAAGATAATCGACGGTCTGCGCGCACGCCTGCGCCAGAAGTCCGTATCGCTCAAAGTCACGGACGCGGCTATGGAAAAGCTGATTGAAGAGGGGTATTCGGAAGTCTACGGCGCGCGCCCCATGAAGCGCATCGTGCAAAAGCGGGTGGAGGATAAACTCTCCGACGAAATTCTCGCGGGGCACATTCTGCCGGGCGAGGAAGTGACCGTAGACGTCAAGGACGGCGAGCTCGCTTTCCGCTCCGAAAAGAGAGAACATTAAAGTATGGCGTAAGCGCAAAACTGTGGTGTCGGCGCGAAAAGTGGTGTAAACAAGAACAGGTTGCGTCAGAGCGAAAAGTGTAGTTAGCGCGAAATGGTAGCGTTAGAGCGAAATGATTGTGTAAGCGCGCCGCAAATGCGAGCATTTGCGGCGCGCTTTTTGCCGCTTTTAACTTATTTTTCTGCAAAATACGGCTGATTTCGGGCGGACTCTACTGTCGGTAGAGTCCGTTTTTCATGCGGTAGAGTGCGTATTTTTACGGTATACAGGGCAATAAAAACAGTATAGTCTGTTTTGAAAGCGTAGGTAGTAATTTGCGTTAAACGAGGCTATAATTAAAGCGTAAAGCAAGTAGACGTCAACAAAGACAAAGACGGTTCAAGGAGGAAAAAACTTATGGAAAACGCAAGCAGAACGCGCTACGCCAACCTCGCGTTTGCGGACGAAACCTACGCCGAGAGGGGCGAGGTCAAAAAGGACAAAAACGGCACGCTTCCCGTTTACGGCAAGGGCGAAGAGCTGTTCAACGCCATTTCGCATATCGTTGGCGGCGGGCTCGGGGTAATCTTCTCGATTGTGGCGTTCATCGTGGCGTCGTACAACCCCTCGCCCGAAAAGTACGCGGCGGTCACGATTTATTCCGTGTCGATTATCACGCTCTACACCATGAGCGCGCTTTACCACTTTTTGCGGCGGGGCACGGCGAAGAGGGTGTTCCGAATCTTCGACCACTGCACGATTTTTTTGCTCATCGCGGGCTGCTACACGCCCTTTTGCCTGATAACTTTCTGGAATACGCTGTACGGCAGAATTATATTTTTTGCGGAGTGGGCTCTTGCCGTTCTGGGCGTCACGTTCAACGCCGTCGGCATGAATTGGAAGGCGGTTAAAGTGCTCAGCCAGATAAGCTACGTCGCGATGGGCTGGATGATTATCTTCGTGCTGCCCAAACTCGCTTCCGCCGTGTCGCTCTCCTGCGTGCTGTGGCTGCTCGCGGGCGGAATCGCCTATACCGTCGGAATACTGTTCTTTGCGCTCGGTAAAAAAATAAAATTTACGCACAGCGTCTGGCACCTGTTCGTGATTCTCGGTTCGGCTCTGCAATTTGTAAGCATTTTGCTGATTTTATGAATTTTGTTGTGGACTGCGTGATATCGAACTGCCGATATTGGCTGCCGAATTTATGGCGAGCGGCAGATTGAAGACCGCTTTATATTCTGCGTGCCAAATGCCGATAGGCGGCATTGTTTGTGCTGAATAATAATATTGATAGGCTGATCGGGTTACTTTATAATAAATAATGAAAGTCGGTATATATTGCGCCGATTTTTGCAATTGAATTGTCAAACTAAGTGCAACAGTTTGAGATAAAAAAGTTAAATAAATCAACAGGTTTTTTGTAATTTAAAACTTTTTTAGGTCTGGCGTTAATAAGCGCCAGATTTTTTTGTAAAGTTTTGTCGGCGATATGTGAAAGATTCC
>CANREX010000092.1 GCA_947629735.1 uncultured Clostridia bacterium | reverse complement strand
AAAAGACCTCTTCGGGGCTGTGCGTGCCGCGCACGTATTTGTCCGTGCGGAAGGAGGTGAATTCATATCGCTTTCCCTCGGCGGCGAGGCGGACAGTGCCCGTGCGCGGATAGACGGCGGTGACGTCCACCCCCGCTTCCGCCGCGGCGAGCTTTATCTCTTCCGCACTTGCCGGCGCGCATATATCCCAATCTTCCCCCGCACTGCAAAGCCCCGCGATATAATCGCGGCAGCTTCCACCCACAACGTATAGCGGGCTTTTTAAATTTTGCGCCAGACGGCGCAGCGGTGACGGGATAATTTCTTTCATGGCGATAAATTAAGTCGTATTTTTATTTTTCTATTATAGCAAACTTACAAAACTATTGCAATAAGTTTTTTTTTAATGTATAATAATCTACGTTCATACTGTCGTGACAAACTTTAAACACAGGACAAAACGATGTTTCATTTGATAGTAAACGCCGATAAAATAAAGGGCGAAGGCAAGCAAAAGCTGGACGAAGTCCTCGCCGTGTTTTCAAGGGCGGGAAAGGAATGTGAAGTCCACGAAACTCTCCGCGCGGGACACGCCGCGGAAATCGCAAGGGAAATCACCTCAAAGGAAGATAATCAGGCTCTCATCGCCATGGGCGGCGACGGCACGCTGCACGAGGTCTTAAACGGCATTTCCGACGTGGAAAAATGCTCGCTCGGTTTGATACCCTTCGGCAGCGGCAACGACTTTGCGGAGTGCGTGAATCTCCCCTTTGAACCCAGCGCCGCCGCGGAGATAATCGCGTTTCGCGCACCCACCGGGATAGACTACATACAGCTTGAAAGCGGGCTGCGCAGCATAAACGCCGTCGGCATGGGAATTGACGTTGAAGTGCTCAAAAGGGCGTACAGCGACAAAAAGCGGGGCAGAAAAAAGTACTTTTCCGCATTTATCAAGAGCGTTTTTCACTACAAACCGGGCACGTATAAGGTCGTACACGACGGAACGGAGGAAGAACACACGGGCATAATCTGCTGTCTGGGAAACGGCAGGCAGATAGGCGGCGGGATACAGCTCTTCCCCGAAGCCGACGTCCGCGACGGTTATATAGATCTGATAATGGTCGACTGTCTGACCAAATTCCGCACGCTTCTCGCGTTTGCAAAGCTCAATTCGGGCAAGGTCAATAAGGTCAGGGAAGTCACTCACGTAAAGTGCAAAAGGGTGTGCGTGACCCCCGTGGGAGAAACGCAGAAAACCATTCAGGCGGAAGGGGAAATCTACGAGGATATCCCCCTCGAAGCGCATATAGAAGAGAGAAAATTATCCTTTTATTTACCCGAAAATGATTGAAAAGTTTTACAGGCGGATAATCGACGGAGTTCCCTCCGCCGTGATAGTCGCCGACTGCAACTTAAAAGCCGTGTTCGCAAACGCCGCGTTCAAGACGCTTTTTTCGACAGATATAAAGCGCGGAACGATAGGCGCGGCTATGGGTTGCGCCCGCAAATGCGCGGGCTGCGGCAAAAGCGGGTGTCTGCCCAACTGTTCGCTTGCTTCCGCGTTCGAGGACTGCTTCTATTCGGGCAAAGAGGTCTCACGCAGGGTGATAATGACGATAAAGGGCGAACAGGCGAGGGAAGTCTCCTTTTCCATCACGGTAAAACCGCTCGGCGGCGGAATGTGCATGGGCGTCATAGACGACGCGTTGGAGCTTGAAATCGCCCGCGAATTGCAGACGGCGAAGAACATTCAGCAGCGCCTCCTACCCGCGGGTAAATGGGCGGGCGGCAAGAGGTATTCATATATGTATATCCCCTGCCGCGATATAGGCGGCGACCTGCCCGAGGTGTTCACGGTGGGCTCATCCGCGTGCGGCATGATAGCCGACGTTTCGGGCAAGGGCATATCCGCGGGCATGCTGACGGCGTTCGTCAAGGCGGCGTACGACAAGACGGCGTACTCCCCCGCGCGGGCGATAGAGGAACTCAGCGAAAAATTTTCGGAACTCAACCTCGACGAGCGCAGCTACATAACCGTCGCCGCGGCGCGCATCGACGAAAACAGCATAACCTATTCCATGGCTGGGCACAACGTGCCTATCCTGCTCAAATCGGACGGAGGCATAACGCGGATAATGCTCAATTCCCCGCCCGTCTCGAATTGGTTTGAAAATCCGGGGTACTTCGAGGACGTCATATCCTATAAGCCGGGGGATATCCTCGTGCTGCTCACAGACGGGGTGACGGAAAGCAAGAACAGATACGGCGAAATGTTCGGCGTGGACGGGGCGATAAAAACGCTCTCCCTCTCGCGCACGGGCGAGGAATTCATCAAAAATCTGGAAGAAAATCTGCGGAGTTTTTGCGGAGAACTCAACGACGACGTGACGGCGATAGCGTTCGACTTGTGATTTTGTTATTGCGCCTTGCCCGCGCTTTGTTTGCGGATTTTCAAATGCTTGAATTCAACGCGCTTTTTCGGAATTTCACAAAAAATAAAATGATTTTTACAATAAACATATAACGGGCGCGCCCGCTTTTTCAGCGGGCGCGCCCGTTATATTATAAACTTATCCCGCGCTTAGTTGAGTTCCTTTATCTTTGCGACCGCCGCGGTGCGGTTTTCCACGCCCATTTTAAGGTAGATGGAGCTTATATAATTGCGCGCCGTGCCGTCCGAAAGTTTGAGCGCGGAAGCTATCTGGCGGTTGGTGAAGCCTTCCGCAAGCATCATGGCTATCCCCGCCTCCCTGTCGGATAAGCTGTAAATTCTCTTCAATTTTATCTCCCTGTCGTTGGAGACCATCATCGCCGCTTCCGTTATCTTTTTCGCTATCTTGGAAGGCAGGATTGTGTCGCCCGCGTAGGCGTTCTTTATCGCGTCTATGAGCGCGGTCGAACCGATATCCTTCAAAAGATATCCGCTCGCCCCGCTGTTTATCGCCGAGAGGATATAGTCGCTGTCGTCGAACGTCGTCAGCACTATTATCTTCGTATCGGGCACAGTCTCCTTAATCTTTTTCGTCGCGGCGACGCCGTTCATGTTGGGCATTCTTATGTCCATCAATATGACGTCGGGTCTGAGCTCGTTAGCCATCTCCACCGCGCGCACGCCGTCTCCCGCCACGCCGCAGACGGAAATTTCGCCGCTCGTTTCGAGCACGCTCTTTATCCCCTCCGCCAAAATCACCTGGTCGTCTACAAGCATAACTTTAATCATCGCTTTCCTCCTTAAAGTGCAGCGGCAGATACAGCTTTATCTCCGCCCCCTCGCCCTCTTCGCTTTCAAAAACTATTCCGCCGCCGAAATTCGCCGCCTTTTCGCGCATGCCGCGCAGCCCGTAGCCTTCCTTGAAATCGGAAGGAAGCCCGCCGCCGTTGTCCGACACGGTGAGCGTCACCTTCTCTTCTTCGAGAGAGAGCTCCACGTAAAAGGCGTTAGCCCCGCCGTGGCGTATGCCGTTGGCAAGACACTCTTTCAGGCTGTTCGCTATAAACCTGCGCTTATCGTACGGCAGGGAAATATCGGCTATATCGTAGCGCACCTTTATGTCCGTTCCGTCCATCGTCTGGGCGATAATCTCTTCCAATTCCCCTTTCAGCGTGAAAGAGGCGTTTCTGCCCGCCAGAAGGTGCACGCTCTCGCGCATCTGTTCGAGCGCGTTTTTCGCCTGTATGTTGGCGGAAATTATACGGCTTTTCGCCTCTTCGGGGTTGCTGTCTATTATCAGCTTCGCCGCCTCGGTCTGCATGATAACCGCCGTCATGGAATGCCCCGCGTTGTCGTGAATATCGCGCGCTATCCTGTTGCGCTCCTCGTAGACCGCCGTCTCGGAAAGCTGTTCGTACGCCTCTTCCAGCCGTTTTTTGTTTTCGTCCGCCTCCTTTAAAGCGGCGGTGAGCTTCTTATTCGTCTTGTAAAAGGATATGAGGAAGTTCGCCACGGCGAAGTGCGCGAACAGTATCAATAGGTTCAAAAGTCCGTCGGAGACGGCGGAAAGAATGGAGTTGTAGTCCATCGCCCCGCGGTGATTTATCATCCAACCCGTGAAGAACGTGACGAGAAACAGCGCGCAGCTGACGATAAACACCGTGAGCTTCAACTTGAATTCGTCCATGTTGAGATAGAACTGCGACAGTATAACGCAGTAGAGCGCGGCGATGTACGGGCTGCCCGAAAGCGCGCTTATGACCAGGACGAGCAGGAAGTCCGCGCAATAGAAGGGTATCTTCGCCTGAAACGGCTTGACGAACATTTCGCCTATGAACAGCACGTCGAGGGCGAACTCGCAGAAGATTATCAGCACTATCCCCCATATCGGCTGTGCGGGCGAGGACATAACGTAACTCACCCCGACGACGATTTCGAGCACGAGGAGCATTGCCGCTATTATCAGCGCGGCGATAATCGCAAAACGCGAATAGTTTTTGAATATCTTTGCGTTCATATCTCCTCCCCTAATTTTTGCCCGAAAATTTTTATCCCCTCTCGGGGCTACCCTAAATTTCTCACCGCGCGGGGCTATCCTACCCCCTTCCCCAGTGCGCATATCCGAAAAATTTCATTCTTCGCGCAGGGCGTATATCCTGTCCGTCATAAAATAGCTGTAAAAATTCCCGTTGGCGTCCACAATGCCGTAGTCGTTCAGCTTTATCCCGCCGAACGCGCCCGCCGCCTTTATCGTCTCGGCGCAGGCGTCGTCGGCAGACGTCGGCAAACACCCGCCGCAGGGCTTGAACCGCGCGGCATACACGCTGTCGGGCTTGAACGCGAAGAGAACTCTCACGAGCTCATCAGCGCAGTGATTTTCTTCCGCCTTGGGGAAAGGGAACGAATGTACCCTCTTTACGCGCATATCCTTGTCGAGAAAGTACAGTTCCACAACGTCACGCCCGCATGAGCGCGCCCGTACGAAATTGCGGAAGTCCTCGGTATTTCTGAGCGTCGCGAAGCTATCCCCGTCCGTCGCGTTTTTCAGGCACAGTCCCAGGCAGACGAGGTATTCCGCCATATTTTTGCCTACACCGTTCACCCCGCACAGCTCGTCCCCGTCCGCGCCGAGCGCGCCTTCGATGCTGCCGAAAGCGTCTATGAGGTTGTGCGCCACTCCGTTGAGGTCTTTGCGCGGGCAACAGTTGAAGAGCAGCGCTTCCAAAATTTCGTGCTCGTACAGACCGTCGCGGTTTTTGATTTTGCCCCAGAGACGGGCGCGGTGACCTTCGTGCATATGGTTTACTCCGCCGAAAGCAAATTTTTTTGCAAATACGTACAAATTCATTTTACCATAAAATAAAGAAAGAGTATAATATTTTTGTGAAATATATTCAAGATATTCTTCACAAATTTAATCAACGGAGCGATTATGGACAGATATTTCGAAGATATTGTGAGCGACATCTCCAAAATTGTCGCGATAGATTCCTCCCTTTCGGAAGCGGAAGAGGGCATGCCGTTCGGGAAAGGCGCTGCGGAAGCGCTCTCAAATTTCCTCTCCCTCGCCTCCTCTTTCGGGTTCGAGACTGAAAATTACGACAACTACGCGGGCGAAGTCATATTCGGCGACGGCGAGGACTTCGCCGTACTCGCGCACCTCGACGTCGTTCCCGCGGGAAGCGGCTGGACTCATCCCCCGTTCGCGGGCGAAGTCGACAGAAAAAACAGCAGGATATGGGGCAGGGGAACTATGGACGACAAAGGTCCTGCGATAATAACGCTGTACGCCATGAAAGCGCTTAAAGACGAGGGCTTTGCCCCTTCCAAGCGCATAAAGCTCATCGTCGGCTGCAACGAGGAAAGCGGTTGGGGGTGCATAGAACATTATAAAAAGGTCGCCGTCATGCCCGAGACGGGCATTTCACCCGACGCCGACTTCCCCGTCATCTACGCCGAAAAGGGCATATTGCACGTCAGACTCCGCCTGCCCGCAAGGAGCGATTTTTCCTCGCTCAACGGCGGAGACGCCGCGAATATGGTGTGCGCCTATTGCGAAGTCACGGCAAACGCAGACGAAAAGAAAATGAAAAAGTTCGGGCTGCAAAAACGGGGCGAAAAGCTGTGTTTCGTCGGCAAGAGCGCGCACGGCTCTACCCCCGACAAGGGCGTCAACGCGATAAAGCCCGTAATGGAATATCTTGGCATGGAAAGGGAAGCGAAAGCCCTCTTTTCCGATAAGCTCGGGCTCGCGGGGCTGAAAGACGAGACGGGACCTCTCACCCTCTCCCCCAATATCGTAGAGCAGAGAGCCGACGGAATTTACGTCACATGCGATATCCGCTATCCCGCGACATTGAAGAGGGAAACCGTCACGGATATTCTGGATAAGTGCGGGTATGACTACCACATACTTCACGAAC
>CANREX010000091.1 GCA_947629735.1 uncultured Clostridia bacterium | reverse complement strand
AAATTTTCTACAAACCATCGGACTAACGCCCTCGGGCAGAATGACGGTGTGGCATGGCTAACGCCCTCGGGCAGAATGACGGTAAAGGGCGTAAAAATAATAAAAAATCGGGGCGGCAGCCCCGAAAAACAATAATCGCGCTTAAAAACTTCAATCGCACTTCAAGCCTTAAAACGCGCTTCAAAACTTATCCGCAGCGGGCGAATTGCAAAATATCCACGAGAACGGCAAACCCGAGGATAAATACAAACCCGAGCGCGTGAATAATAGCTTCCACCTTGCGGGGCACGGGCTTGCGGAAAATCCACTCTATAAGGCAGAAAACCACCTTGCTTCCGTCGAGAGCGGGGATAGGCAGCAGGTTGAAAACCGCCAAATTCACCCCGATATATGCCGCGACCTGCAAGAAACTTTCCACGCCCTGCACCGCCATTTCGCCCGTCACCTTAATCGTGGTGACAGGTCCGCCCATAGCGCTGAGCCCCAAATTGCCCGTCAAAAGCTCGCCGAGCACCTTAAAGATCGAGCCCGCCATTCTGTACGAATAGCCGAACGACCGCCCGAGCGTCGCCCCGAACGAAAAGCGGCAATTTTGGGAAGTTATATCCCAATACAGCCCGCCGTTCATCTCCTTAGTGCCCGCGCCGAGCGCGCGCCAGATCTTGCTCACCTGCGAGGAATTTTCAAAGTTGCAGTCCGCGCGCAGGGCAATTTCGACGTCCTCCTCCTTTCCGTCCCTCATAATGCAAAACGCCACGGTATCCCCCTTGACCCTTCCGTTTAAGGCGGACATCAGATCGGTCGCGAGATAGACCGTCCTGCCGTTTGCAGATAGTATGACGTCCCCCGCGCGGAAGCAGTACTCGCGGGAAAACTCCGTGCTCTCCTCGACTGATACAAACTTGAACGCGGGCTGTCCGAACGAGAAAAAACCTATAATTATCAACACCATGGCGAGCACGTAGTTCATAAACGCGCCCGCAATCAGCACGATAATTCTCTTCCATGGCGGCTGGTCTATAAAATCTTTCCCCTTGCCTTGGGGCAGCTCCCCCGCACAGCTCTCCGCTTTTCCCGTCAACTCCCCCGCACAGCCGCCGTCCGTTTTAACGACTTCGTCCGCCTTAGCCGTGCCGCCCGTTTTAAAAACTCCGCTATTTTCAGCCGTGCCGCCCGTTTCCGCATTAGCCGCCCCGTCCGCCTTAGCCGCGCCGTCGGGCGTTTTCACCTCTCCGTTTTCGGCTGCAACGGCTTCTCCATTTTCAGCTTTGTGGAAGTCATCTTTATCCTTTTTATCTTCGTCGTCCTCGACGTCCTCTCCCGCAAACGCGCAATAGCCGCCGAGGGGAAAAACGCGTATGCAAAAGAGCACGCCGCTCTTTTTGTTGACGTGCCTGAAAACAGCAGGTCCGAAACCTATCGAAAACTCGTTTATTTTAAAGCCGAGAATTCTGCCCGCGAGGTAATGACCGAATTCGTGAATCGTGATCATCGCGAGCAGAATGATTATGGCTAAAAATATTGACAGCACGGTCGTGCCGGCGTTTGCAAGCAGAGAATTTAACATTCCGGTTCTTTAAAATTTAACATGTAAGCTCTTTTACGACGGTTTGCGCAAGCGCGCGGGAACGGGCGTCTGTTTCGGCGAGGCGGGCAAAGCTCTCCGCCTCCCCGTTTTCCGTCTTTTCCACCACTTCTTTACAGACCGTGTAAATATCGGTGAACGGGATAGCGCCCTTCAAAAACGCGCCGTCGGCGACTTCGCTCGCGGCGTTCAGCGCGGTGGGGAGAATTCCACCTGCCTTCCCGCAGTCGAGGGCGAGGTCGAACATGGGATAATTCCCCCTTTCGAGGGGCGAAAAATCGAGGGAGAAGCCCCGCGAAAAATCAAGGGGTTCGAGCCCCGTATATAATCGCTGCGGATATGTCAGCGCGAGCTGAATGGGCAGCTCCATGTTGGGGCGGGAAAGCTGCGCAAGGCACGCGCCGTCCGCAAACTCCACCATGGAATGTACAATGCTCTGCGGGTGAATCACCGCGACAATCTTTTCATAAGGCGCGCCGTACAGGTGGTGCGCTTCCATCACTTCAAACCCCTTGTTTAAAAGGGTCGCGCTGTCCACCGTTATCTTCGCGCCCATCTTCCACGTCGGGTGCGCCGTCGCAAGGTCGGGGGTGACGCCGCTTAGCTCTTCCCATCTCCTGCCGCGGAACGCGCCGCCGCTCGCCGTTATTATCAGGCGGGAAAAGGGGGCTTTTTTGTCGAAATTGAGGCACTGCCACAGCGCGGAGTGTTCGCTGTCCACGGGCACTAAACGGCGCGCTTTTTTCATGAGAAGCCCGCCGCCGCAGACGAGAGATTCCTTGTTCGCGAGCGCGAGGACAACGCCGAGCTCAGCCGCTTTCAAGCTGTATTTCAAGCCCTCGAACCCGCCGCACGCGACGAATATCACGTCCGCGCCGCACTCCTCTATCGCGCGCAACCCGCCGTCGCTCCCGCCGAAAAACGCAGTTTTCGATTTGTTTGAAAACGTCTTTGCCGCTTCCCCGTCCGTGAGCGCCGCATATGCGGGCGAAAATTTTTCAACCTGCGCTTCCAACTCCTTAACCGAGCTGTGCGCGACTATCGCGGCGAGGGAAAATTCGTCGCCGTGACGCTCTATTACGTTTAAAACCTGCCTGCCGATAGACCCCGTGCTGCCGACGAGCGCAACTTTCTTCATTGTTTATTATACCCTTAAAATTTTATTTAATGTCTGTTTTAATATAAAAGCCCCGCGCCGTTTAATATAAAAGCCCCGCGCTCACGGGGCGATTCCCGCGTCTACGGGGCAAAATTTTGCCTGTTTAACTGATTATCATGAAGCACACGACGACCGCCACCGAGGCGAAGAGCATACTGTCGAACCTGTCGAGCACGCCGCCGTGACCGGGCAGGATATTGCCCATGTCCTTTATGCCGCAGCCGCGCTTTATTGCGCTCTCGAACAGATCGCCCATCTGCGCGAAAACAGACGCGGGAATGGCGAAAAGTATCAACAGGGCGGGCTTGGGAATCGCGCCGACGTAGTTGAACGAAGCCCCGGGGAGATACTCGGTGACCAGCCACGCGAGCGTCGCGGCGAACACACCGCCCAAAATTCCGCCCACGCCGCCTATCACCGTCTTATTGGGGCTGGTGTGCGGGGCGAGTTTCAACGGCAGTTTTTTTCCGAGAAGTTTCCCGAAGAAGAACGCGAAGGCGTCCACGCCGGGGGTTATGAAAATGAGGAAAATTATCGCCGTGCGGGACATCGAAAGGTCCTGTCCGAGGTGGTTTATGTTAGGTCCTACGCAGGTCAGAAGCCCGCAGTAAAGTATGCACAACTCGGCGAGCGCCGTCGATTTCAAATTGCTCTTTTCGAAGTCGAACACCATAAGCGACGCCGTCACCATCATTCCGAAACTCGCGACGGAAAGCAGCATGATGAGCGAGGCTTCCGAAGAATTCATACTGCCGCCGCCCTTGAACGCAAGTTTGGTTATGACGAACGCGGGCGTTATCAGCGCGCACGTCAGCATGACGACAAGCCGCTGCTTTTCGGAGACGTCCTTCACGGCGCGCAAAAATTCGTACGCGCCTATTATCGAAATTGCCCAGAACAGCACGTCTATGCCGAGCGCGCCCAGATCCACAACGTTGCCGTTTTTGACCTCTGTTGCGGGTACGTAGATTTTAAGCGCCAACAAACCGATCATAACTATGACGTAAACTATGCCGGTTATCACTCTTTTTTTCATTGCAAACCCTTCATTATACTTTGCCGAAGCGCCTCACGCGGGAGGAATACTCCGAAATTGCCTTTTCGAATTTTTTATCCGTAAACTCGGGGAACAGCGCGTCGGTGAAATACAACTCCGCATACGCCGCCTGCCACAACAGGAAGTTTGAAAGGCGCACTTCCCCGCCCGTCCTTATTATCAGGTCGGGGTCGGGTATGCCCGCGGTGTACAAAAGCGAGGAAAACCTCTCTTCCGTCACCCCGCCGCCGAGCGCCGCCGCGTCGTTTGCCGCATGCACTATCTCGCTGCGCGCGCCGTAGCCTATGGCTATTATGAACGTGAACTCCGCGCTGTCGGGAGAACGCTTCAACCCGTTGCGTATGACAGCGCTCACGTCGTCGGGGAGAAGGGATAAATCGCCTATCACCTTCAACGCCGCGCCCCCTTTTACGAGCTTTCTCACGTTTGACGTGAAGTACTTCTTTATAAGGTCGTACAGCCCGTCGAGCTCTTCCTGCGGACGGGATAAATTTTCGGTGGAGAGCGCGTATACCGTGAGGTAGCGTATGCCCAGCTCTTTCGCCCTCTCCGCGAGGGCAACCATGCGCTTCATGCCCGCTCTGTGCCCCGCGGAACGGGGTAAAAGCCGCTTGCTCGCCCACCTGCCGTTGCCGTCCATTATTATCCCGACGTGTTCGGGTATTTTAAGATTATCTTCCATAACTTGAATTTTTCAAAGATTTTTTTGCCGCAGGACAACCCCTTGCCTATCCTTAAAACGCGCAATAAGTTTATAGGAAAACTCCCTTGCTTCTCCGCAAGCCGCGCGGTAAGTTCATAGAAAAACTACCTTGCCGCGCAATAAGCCGAAAAATAAATAAATTAAACGGTCATTATTTCCTTTTCTTTGGCGGTCATGGCGGCGTCAACCTTGGCAATCGCCTCGGAGACGAGCTTTTCCACTTCCTTTTCGCCCGCGGAGAATTCGTCCTCGGATATCACCTTGTCGGTTTTGAGCTTTTTCAGCCCGTCCATCGCGTCGCGGCGGACGTTGCGCTGGGCGACCTTGGTGTCCTCGCCCATCTTGCGCAGCTGTTTTACGAGCTCGCGGCGGCGTTCTTCCGTCAGATCGGGGAAAACGAGCCTTATCACCTTGCCGTCGTTGGTTGGCGTAATGCCGATGTTCGAAACCTGTATCGCCTTTTCAATCGCCTTTAAAATGGACGCGTCCCAGGGTGAAATCACGAGGCATCTGCCTTCCTGCACCGTGATATTCGCCGTCTGGGTCACGGGCGTGGGCGCGCCGTAGTAGTCCACCATAACTTTATCGAGGATATGGGGATTTGCCCTGCCCGCGCGTATCGAAGAATAGTCCTCCTTCAACACGGAAAGCGCCTTATCGAGTTTGTCGTCGAGTACCAAAATAATCTCTTCAATCTGCTCTACCATCACATTTTCTCCTTTATTTGTTGTCTATAACCGTGCCCAGCCTCTCGCCGCAGACGACGCGCACGATAGAATCGGGCTCGTCAAGTCCGAAAGCGATAACGGGAATATCGTTTTCCATACACATTGTAGCCGCCGTGGCGTCCATGGCTTTTATGCCGTTCTTGATTATGTCGATGTAATTCAAGTGGTCGTACTTTTTCGCCGCGAGGTTGAGTTTGGGGTCGGAATCGTAAATTCCGTCTATGTTTTTCGCCATCATGAGGACGTCTGCCTGAATTTCGCAGGCGCGCTGCGCCGCCGCCGTGTCGGTGGAACAGTACGGGTTGCCCGTCCCGCACGCCATTATGACTATCCTGCCCTTTTCGAAGTGCGAAAGCGCCTTGCGCAGTATATAGGGCTCTGCGACGGACGTCATAATGAGCGCCGTCTGTACCCTTGTGGGAAGTCCGCGCTGTTCGAGGGCGTCCATCATCGCGAGCGAATTCATCACCGTTGCGAGCATGCCCATATGGTCGGCGGTAGTCCTGTCCATTTTCTTGCCCTGACGTCCCCGCCAGAAGTTGCCCCCGCCGATGACCAGCGCGATTTCCACGCCCATTTTCTTGATGGATTCTATCTGATCCACGACTTTGGCTATCACGTTTTCGTTCAAGCCGTGACCTTCTTCACCCGCGAGAGCCTCGCCCGAAAGTTTGATTAGCACTCTTTTGTATTTAGGCTGCATAAATTCCCCCGTTTTATTTTAAATTACCTATCTGAATGATTATACCATATGATAAAAAGTAAATCAACCTATAAATTTATTATCCTGCAAAAATTATTTCGCGACTTCTGCCTTTAAATTTATTATCCCGTTTATTATCTTGCGTTATTTACTTGCGGAAATCATTTTTGTGACATCCCCTTTGCCTGCCGTTTTGTCATTCAGCCCGAGGGCGACACCCTATCCCCCCTCTCCCTTACTGTCATTCTGAGCAAGCACCGCAGGTGCGCAGTCGAAGAATCCGATATTTCATTGCGCTTAGGTAATTTCTTATGCGACATACCCAGCCGGATTCCTCGGCAAGCTCGGAATGACAAAATGAGGTAAACCCTACGCCCTACCCTGCCCTCCCCTTCTCACACGGCGTAAGGGCAACGCCGTGTTCGGTCACCGTTCGCGCGGAACGATATG
>CANREX010000090.1 GCA_947629735.1 uncultured Clostridia bacterium | reverse complement strand
ACGCGCTGTGCCTCATCGGCGTGTCTCCCGAAAAAGATGAGGATCTTGGTCCAATCGTCGTTTTTGACGGCGCCGAATGCTTCCTTGAACCGTGCCGCCGCCCGCTCGATTTTCTCCTGCGGTACGGAATAAGTTTTAAGCGGCGCGGGCTGCTCGGGCGCATACTCGCACTCAGCCGTCTGTACGTTCTTCAAAATGTCTATGAGCACAGGACCTTTCCTGCCCGACGAGGCAATTCTGAACGCCGAGCGGATAGCGGGCGCAAGCTCGGCGATGTCCTTTATAATAAAATTGTGCTTGGTTATCGGCATAGTGATGCCCGCGATGTCCACTTCCTGAAAGGAATCCCTGCCGAGCATGTTAAGCCCGACGTTGCCCGTCACCGCGACGAGGGGCACGCTGTCCATGTACGCCGTCGCAATGCCCGTCACAAGGTTTGTAGCCCCCGGGCCCGACGTGGCGAAACAAACGCCGACTTTACCTGTTGTGCGGGCGTAACCGTCCGCCGCGTGCGCCGCACCCTGTTCGTGCGCGGTCAGGATATGGCGTATCTTCCCGTTGCGATAAAGCGCGTCGTAAATATCGAGCACCGCGCCGCCGGGATAGCCGAAAATGGTGTCCACGCCGAGTTCGACGAGGCAGTTTATCAAAATATCCGCGCCTTTCATTTTCATATCAGAATATCTCCGCACCGCAAACTGCCTTATACAGCTGCGGTTTCCGCAAACTGCCTTTGCAGCGGCGGTTATTTATTTATTCTACAATAAAGAATGCGGCTTGTCAACTTTTATTAAGGTTTTAAGCGATTAAATGCGAAAAATAACGCAAAATTCCGCATAAATACTCAAAATAATGAATATTTCCGCTAAATGAAATTTTTTTCACGAAGGAGAATTGCTCTTGACAATCGCGCGTGACACTATTATAATGTTATACGTATAAGTATAATAAAAAGGAGGGGTCGGTATGAAATTTTCGCGCGGCAACGGCAGCAACGGCAGTAAAAGCGGCGGCAACGGCGGCAAAAGCAACACAAGCGGCAGCGGCGTTATAAGCAGTGCAAGCGCGAAGAGCGCCGCGCGCGTATCCAAAAGGCTTGTCATGGCGATTATCGGCTTCGTCCTTTCATTGGCGATGTGCCTGGGCATGTGCCTTGCGTGGTTCGCGATAAACGAGTCGGTCGATTCCAACGGCTCTAACGTAAAGGTTGACCGCGGCGACGTCATAGATTTCTCCGTGGACGTCTACTATCTCGACAGCGGCGAGAGAGACGGATATAAAAAGGCGGCGACGGGCAACACGAGCGCGGGCTTGAATACATACAATGTTGACGACCAATCGGACGGCGCGTTGACGTCCGAAGCGGACAAAATGCGCCCGTACGGCGCGCTGGGAGCGAGCTTTGCGACAGCCGTTTTGTTCGTCATTCACTACGAAATACGCCCGAGCGAAAAGACGTACAGGATAGTGGGCGAGTGCGGCGGAAAAGATATTGAAATCACCCCGACTTCGGGCGCGGGCGATTCTTTCGACAGCGCTCTTTCCAACGCGGTGGGCTTCTATTATGCCGCGCAGGACATGACGGGCGGTACGGAGCAATACGCAAAACAAGGCATGAAACCGCAGACGTTTGTGGACCTCGCCTCGGGCGACGGCGCGACGGATAACGAATACGACAAGTACATGTATCTCAAACTGAAAGAGAATATCGCCGTCGCGGAGGCAAACAACGCGAACGGGAACTTCGAGGAGACGACCTATCTTATAATGGACTACGTCGAGGCTTCGTTTATCTACCTTTCCGCGCTGATGGTCGCGAACGGTGGCTCGCTCACCTCGGCGTTGCAGTTCAGCGGCGACTTGAATATCTACCTCGAAGCCTATGACGAGACAACTCCCGACCCGGGATTCCAGGGCGGCGGCACCGATACTCCTCAACCGCATGAGCATACTTATGTTTATGAAGAGTTTGACGACAACTATCATACCGTAACTTGCAGCGGGTGCACCGAGGTGAACCGCCAAGAGCCGCATGACAGTTTGGGCGACGGCGGCGCATGCTCAAAGTGCGGGCATAAAAAAGCGGAAACGCCCGAGAGCAAGAGCTGGAATATCACGTTTGATAGCGACACACATATCGATAATAACAGCGATATAAATGTGGAAATCAACGGAGCAACTTTTGACAATGGCGTTAAAATGGGGCATAATAATGAAAATGTTACTCTTACGCTGAATAATTTGACAAAAGGTCAGACGATAACGTTGACCGTAAACGGCAGATATACGTCAAATGACGCAACAGGTGTTAAAATAGAATCTGCCACAAATGTCAACGAAACAATCAGTGACGATTCTGATTTCAATACAAAGCATTTTGATACTACCGGTAGCGATATTACTTTCACGCTTACTGTCAAGAGCGACGGCAGTGTAAAAATAGTTTTGGCGAGGAATGTCGGTCACGGCATAGTTATCAATTCGATAAAAATAGATGCCAAATAGTTACGGCAATTAAACGGGGCGGAATGACAATAAAAATGTGCTGCGCATTTTAAAAAGTTGTCATTCCGAGCGATTAAGAACGCGTTAGCGTTCGATTGAGCCGAGGAATCCCCTCGTGGTGGTAGGGAGTTGCGGTGAAACGGCTTTTTTCACTTAATACTTCGGGATTCTTCGACTTCGTTCACTGCGTTCACTACGCTCAGAATGACAGTAAAAAGGGGCAGAATGACACTCTCCTCTATATCTCCCCACCTTGGGGTGGGGAGAACACAAGAGGGGCAGGGATAATTTTTACCGCATTAAAAAAGGCAATTGCTACCGCAATTCCACCTATTTTCTCGGCAAATGTAATGTCAACATTTGCCTCGGTCGCCGCTCGCGCCTTGCATTATGCGCTCGCTCATCTCGCTTCGGCACGCACAGCACACTGTGCTGTGCTATGACACGCCTCGCTCGTCCTACCCTGCCCTCCCCACTTCCCTGTCTTAGGGAAGTGGGGAGGTATAGAGGGGTGATACCGCATTTTGTCATTCCGAGCCTGCCGAGGAATCCGGCAGGGGTTAGCGCATAGGATAGGCATAGGCGCATAGAAATACCGGATTCTTCGACTGCGCACCTGCGGTGCTTGCTCAGAATGACAGTAGAGAGGGGCAGAATGACAGTAGAGTGGGGCACAAACCACACCCAACCAACACTAAAACCACTAAAACCACTAAAACCACTAAAACCACTAAAAAGGCGAAAAATGAAAGCAAAATATATTAAAATCATCAATTTAATAGTTGCGCTTTTTGTTGTCCTGTTCTGTATAGGGCAAGTTTTCGCTTGGTTTGCGGACGGCAAGTACGAGGACGAAACCAAATTCGGCGGCTCTTCCGCGGGCGCGTACTTCGCGTACGGCGACGGCACGAAAGAAGAGCCTTTCGGCATAAACACACCCTATCACCTTTACAACCTCGCGTGGCTGCAAAACACGGGCAGGTTCGAGCGCGCGGACGGTCAAAAATATTACTTCGAACTCGACGGCAGGATGACGTCTCCGCTCACCATTCCCGATAATTTCTGGCTTCCCCCGATAGGCAATGACGAACACCCCTTCGAGGGCGTGTTCAACGGCAACGGCAAGGCGATTTCAGGGCTCAAAATAACCACCGACAGAAACAAACTGTACATGAGCCCTATCGGCGAAAATTACGAATTCTCCCAAGCCGTCGGCTTCTTCGGGAACACCTCGGGCAGCGACTGTAAAATTACCAATTTTATTCTTGACAACCCCGTAGTTCAGGCGTTCAACGGCGCAAATTACGGCTCTTCGACCAACCAGGTCGTCGGAATCGCAATAGGTCACGTTGAAGGGCTCTGCCAATCGATAGGCGTTTATGCGCATGAGGAAACTTCGACGGCTAAGGACGCCTTGCTCGACGTGCAGGTCGCGGGATATTCCACGTTCAACAGCATTTTGGGCGAACTCGGCGCGGGCGTTCAGTCCTCGGTAACGGGCGGCGGACACGGCATAGGCGGCAGCGGCAACGCATTTGGCGCAAGTATAGAAGTCAACAAATTTGCAGCTCGTTTGGTAAAAATAAACGAAAACAAGAAGTCAAGTCAACCCTCTCGGTTTTTCCCTGAAATGGATACACAAAACGCTACGCCGTTACCGCAGACAGGATATCAAGTTCCGTTTACCGTTAATGAAGAAACTTCAACTTATGAGGGCGAGGAAGCGAGAGAATATGTCGCGGACAATAACATAGGCTATTTGATGGGCAATCAAAATAAAATAAGCAAGAAGAAATTAAATTTTGTTGATACTTTAATGGAAGAAGGTAGTGACGGTAAATGGTATCTTGATGTTGGAAGCAAGACATTGCCTGATAGAAATCATATACCACGTTGGTTCTATGTTAAAGACAATGGTTGGGAATCTGGCGGAGGTTATCTTAGTCGTTTGGGCTTTGCTCCGATTTCTAAGTCAAAATATGATTCTTTACCGGACGGGATAAAAGATATTTTGAATACAAGTGATTATTATGTCCTAAGAATTCAATCGTCATATACGCAATATCAAGTCGCTCCCGCGGCAAGTATATATAGTGTTGGCAGTGACGAAAGTTGGTCTTATCATGGACAGATAAATTGGATGGGTAAAGATTATGGAGAGGGCGTAAACAGAGAAGGGAGTATTGCGGATGATTTTGGCTATTGGGTAGATAGCAAAAGCGGTTTCCCTATTGACGAAAATGGTTTTGTGTTCAAATATGGTGAGAACGGTAAAAAAATATATGCAGCAGCAATAGGGAATACAAAAAAAGAACAAGCAAATTATGAAATAACAGAAGATGGTAAATTAAAAAACCAATATGTTCTTAGCGGTTATTTTCAAGATGCTGATGGTAACGATTTTAATGTTTTTGGCGATTATACTTTAACGGAAAACGGTACAGACGAGAATGGCAATCAACTTTATAAATTTGTTGATAGTAATGGAGAAGATGTCTATATATATAACGGCAATCAAAAAACTTTGAGTGCGCCATATTTCGGTACTAAAATTCCTACTTATTCCTATACGGACGGCGTTGTTTTGCCTAATGGTGGTATTTGGTTTAAGCCGTCAAGGGCTGGAACATGCAGGTTTGTAATGTATGCGGAAAATGACGGTGACGGTTTTGATTTATTAAAAATAACTCGCACATTGGCAACTCCCGAGGACCCGTTCTATACGGATAATAGTGGAAAAGATATTACGGTTCAAAAAGTAATACAGCAAAATATGCCTCCTTATGTACTATTCTACTATGAATTTGAAGTAAAACAAGAGGAAATTTATAATACAGAATATTTAATTGCCGTAGATAATAACGCTACTGATAAAGGTTCGTTCTTCGTCTATATGGATATAGGTGCAAGCGCTTCCGATAACAGTGACGTCTTGCAAAATACGGTATCCGCGGTGGATTTCATATATAAAGACGTGGGAATCGCGCAAAACAAAAACGGCTCTGCTTATAATGCGGGCGACTTTATCATTGGCTCGGTAAAGTACGCCGCCACGAGGACGAGTATTTACTTTGAAAAAATTTCCGCGGGCTTGAAAATTGCGTTTATCAGGCTGAACGACGGCTCTCGGACTATGAGGGTTTTGACCGATTCCGACGAGGTTACGGCTACGAACGTCGGGCTTGTTGATTTGCAGTACCCTAAGGAAATAGAAGTTCCCGGTTTGGTTTCCGGTTGAGGTTTTCCGGTTAAGTTTTTTTGATTAAATTTTTCCGGTTGAGGTTTTTCATGGGTTTAGCTTTTTCATGGGGGATAATGCAGTGAAATTATCCCCAAACTCCTTGTGTATTCCCCCACCTTTCAAGGTGGGGGAATATGTTTTTTGGGGTGTAATTACGAGTAATACCTCCCCGCTCCCCTCAATCGAGGGGAGCGGGGAGGTATAAGGGGGGGTATTCCGAGCGATTAAGAAAGCGTTAGCCCATTTTTTGTCATACTGCCCGAGGGCGTTAGCCCTACCCACACTGTCATTCTGCCCGAGGGCGACAGCCCGACGGTTTGTAGAAAATTTTTGCGTTAAAGCAAAAATTTTCACAAAGCGGAGTGAACGCATTTATTTTTTTATTGTCATTCTGAGCGTAGCGTTAGCGAAGTCGAAGAATCCGGAATTTCTATGCGCTTTTGATATTTTCTATGCAGCATACCCCGACCAGACCCATTCGACTTCACTCGCCTTACGGCTCGTTTCGCTCAGGGTGACAAGAAGTGTCATTCTGAGCGGAGTGAGGCTGAAAGCCGAACGCAGTCGAAGAATCCGGAATTTCTATGCGCTTTTGATATTTTCTATGCAGCATACCCCGACCAGACCCATTCGACTTCA
>CANREX010000089.1 GCA_947629735.1 uncultured Clostridia bacterium | reverse complement strand
ACAAGCTCGTTGCGGATATCGACCTTGAAGGCGTAACGCTTCCCGCACCCAAGGCGGTCACTGCCGAGGGCGTAACGTTCGACGGACAGGGTCACACGATTTCCAACGCGGCATATGAGACTTCGGGCTCGAAAGAGGGTGTTCTCTTTAAGACGATTAACGGCGGCACGGTGACCAATATCAAGTTCCTCGCTTGCTCTATAAATTCCACGAGCGAATCTGCGGGCATACTTGCGGGCGAGTGCAACGCTGCGAGCACGATTTCCAAGATAGAGTTCAACTCTTGTGCGGTGACAACTACCAGCAACTACGTAGGCTTGCTTTTCGCGAGAAGAGAGGGAAGCGGTGCGATAACCATTACCATGAGTGAAATCACCGTAAAGAACGGCTGCACGACGTCTTGCGCAGAGTACGGCGGCTTGCTTATCGGCGATATAACGGGTGAAACGACCGTAAACTTCAAAGACCTCGATATAAACGGCGAATTCAAGGGCTCTAAGGGCAACGGCTCGTTCATAGCGGGTCGTACGCGTGACGGCGCAAGTGTGTCCGTAGAAAACGCGGTAATCAATGCGACAATGCCTGACAAAAGTAGCATTGGTATGTTTGCGGGCGGCGGCGCAGTTAAAGACCTTACTATAAATAAAGTGCTTGTAGTGGGTGCAAGCAAGGCAGATTTGTATCCTTCCAATAAAGTTCCCACAGGCACAAAGACGATAACAAACCTCGTAACGGTTGCGGGCGTAACCGTAAACGAATCCACCGCTCAGGACGGCGCAAAGACGGCTACGTATCTTAAAGATACGCTCGGTTTTGACTTCACCGACGTGTGGATGGAAGAAGGCGAAGGCGGCTTCCGCCTTAAAGCGGCTTCTCCCAACGTCAAGAGCGAGGGCGCGACGATTGCCAACATAAAGGTCAACGTCGGCAACGTAAAGACGAGGTTCAAGAAGGGTGAAACTTTCAGTTCCGAAGGGCTTTCCGTAACGGGCGTTTATTCGGACGGCGTACAGCTCGTGCTTCAATCGAATGAATTCACGGTTGACGACGGCGACGTCAAATTAGACCAGAAGGGCACTTATAAGGTACACGTTAAGTCCGTAGAAAACGCCGCAATCGCGGTAGATTACGACGTAACCGTAGCGGAAGAGACGGGCTTCAAGGTATACAGCGAGTTTGTTCCCAAGGTATACGTCATAAACGGCGCTGTCGATTACGACAACCTCGTGGTTGTCTCCACGTGGTCGGACGGCATAGAAGAAAGGCTTGAAAAAACCGATTATACCCTCAACTCCAACGGCGCGCCCGTTATGACGGCTGCCGGCAAGCAGAGCGTAAGGGTAGATTTTGCGGGCGACTACGGCAACACGTATGAAGGTCAGTCGTTCGATATTTACGTTGTGGCGGCGGCTACGGCGGATGCGAAGAACACCGTAACCGTAAACGTTGACGCGGCGGCTACGACAAACGGCGCGGCTGTCGAGGGCGTTGTGACGTTCACAAGCGTTGTAGACGCGATAGACTACCTCGAAGCGTGCGCGCTCGATAAGGACGTCATAAAGGTCGTCAACGTAGCTGCGGGCACGTACAAGGCGAAGATAACCACCGACCTTTGCAACCTCACGCTCATTGGCGCGAATACGAGCGAGACGGACGACAAGTCGGTCCTCACCTATTCCGCGGTAGAATCCACCGTCAATATCGTTACGGGTTCGGGCTACGGTCTCAACTGCGCAACGCTGCACGTGACGGGCGAAAACTTCACCGCAAAGAACATAACGATAAGGAACGACTTCGACTATATCAACGACAACAAGAAAGAATCGTCTCCTCAGGGTCTTGCGCTCACGATAGCGGGCGACAAGGCGGAACTCGTAGGCGTTCACCTCTACGGCAACCAGGATACGCTTTACCTCAAAAACGGCAGGGCGTACTTCAAGGATAGCCTTATAGAGGGCAATATTGACTTCATCTTCGGCGAGGCTACGGGCATTGCGTTCTTCGATAGCTGCGAGATAAAGTCTATAACCAAGTCCGAAAAGCAGGAAAACAACAACGGCTATGTAACCGCGATGAAAGCGGACGATTCAAACAAGCCCACTTACGGCTACGTATTCTATCAGTGCGATTTCACCGACGACGGCAAAATTGCGGAAGGTTCGATGTCCCTCGGACGTCCTTGGGGCGCAAAGGCGACCGTAGCGTATATAAGCTGCTCGTTCACCAAGGCTTACTCCAAGTTGGCGTATGACGGCAAGGCTAAGTCCCGCTGGTTCGATATGAGCGGCAATAACCCCGCAAACGCGGACTTCGTCGAATACGACTCTACGGGCGAGGGCGCGATAACCGAGGCTGTCGCAGGCGGAAGCGTTATCACCGACGCGTCGAGCTACACTATCGCAAACGTATTCGCTATGGAAAACGGCAAGTGCAAGTGGACGTCTCCTTGGGCGGGCACAAACGCCAAGATTACCCTTAAAATAGTTGACGCGGACGCGACGGGCGACGGCGTTGTCTATGAGGGCGATATCGAAAAGGGCGTAGCTATCCCCAAGGCGTTCGCAGCCGATAACTTCGTTCCCGAAAATATGGTTTTGGTAGATTTGTACACCAACAGCGACTGCGCGGAAGCCAACAAGTATGACTACACGACGGCTCTGAACGAGAACACAACGCTCTATGCTAAGTACACGTTCGGCGATATGACCGTCACCGAGTATTGGTCGTATAACTATACAACCGAGAATAAGGAGACGACGGACGGGCAGCCCGTAACCGTAAAGAAAGGCAAGGTTACGTTCGAAGGCATTGTTGTAAATAACAGCTGGGCTAAGTTCGGCACTAACGCCAAGATATCTTTCAAAGCCAAGAAAGGCACGGTTATAGGGTTTGAAGCCTATGCCGGTAGCATATTTAAATTCGGTACAGATTCAGTTACCGCCGAAGCGGATGGTTGGGTTGAATATGTTGTCAAAGCCGATGCCGACGAATTTGTGATTTCGGACGGTAACCCCGGAAATACCTACTTCAAGGTAATGCACGTTCTTCCCGCGATTTCCGAAGGCGTAATTGATATCGCTGCCGCAATAAACGGTTCAAGCACGTCAATTGAGAAAAAAACGAGCGCTATTGCGGGCGTAGTTGTAGACGCGTCGAATAATGGTAAACTCGGACCGAACAACGGCGACCAAACATGGGCGCAGTTCAATACGGGTACGATAATCAAAGTTCCCGTAGCCGAGGGTTCGAAAGTTACTTGCACGCTTTATACCGGCGGTACTGCGACTATAAGCGAATATGAAAACGGCTTCATTACGATAACCTCAACTTCCAATACCTATATCGGCAAGATAACTGTTGAAGGCGCGAAAAAGACCTGGAACGTAACCGTAGCTTCAAAAACGGCTGCTATAACGGGCGGTGACGGTATAACTGTTGAGTATAAAAGTAAGGCTGGTGATACAACTTCCGCTGATAATACCGACTTTAAAATGGACGGCGACGCTGCGTACGTAACGATTACGCTTAAAGGCTTAAAAGCGGGTCAGACAGTTACGATTGTTGCAAAGGGCTTCTCGGGTTCAACGGGTAATGCGGTAGGTTTAAAAGCCGGTTCTGTTACAAATTTAACTGCCACAAACGATAGCATTGAAGAGGCGGTATTCGCAGCGACGACTTCAATTACCGAGCCTGGTTCGGGTACATTCAAATATACCGTAAATGCAGATGGCGACGTATCGGTTAAGTTTGTAAGGTCTAAGGGTAATACTACTAAAATTACCGGATTTGACATTACGGCAGCCTAAATTTACCGAAACTTTTCAACAAAGCAGAAGTAAAAAGTAACGTAAAATGCTGTACGGAAAAATAATGTAAAGCAAATGCGGTACAGTAAATAATGTAAAGCAAAAGTACGGGGCGGCGATTTTCAATCGCCGCCCTTGTGCTGTATTATAAAGGTGTAGTGGGGGGAGTGGAATTGCAGTAGCAATTTATTATCAAAACTCTTGACAAAGCATAAAATATATCGTAAAATAAAATCACAACAAGGGCGAAACCCTAAACGGTCAGCCCCGTGAGCAAATTAAAAAAATAACTGCCGCGTTGCTAATCTTGGGCGGTTATTTTTTTATTGTCAAAAAGATTCTGTCTTTTGTGACGCGGACGGCGGATATGTAACCTTTGTCGAGCAAGCTCAGCAAAAAGGCAATCAGCTCAATCCTCATAAAAATTTCACCCCCTCTACGGGGCATGATTAACCGCCTTCGGGAAACCCTTGTTGCTTAACTATAATCATAAAACTAATGTCGGAAAATGTCAACTGTTCAAATCTTGTGTTTGAACAGTTTTTTGCACCCTTTGGACGCATTACCCCTCAATGTCACACTGTCCGAGGGGGACGCCTTTTTTGTCACCCTGAGCGGAACGAGCGATAGCGAGTGAAGTCGAATGGGTCTGGTTTGGGGTATGGCGCAAAAGATAGACCTAAGCGCAATGAAATACCGGATTCTTCGACTTCGCACCTACGGTGCTCCGCTTTGTGAAAATTTTTGCTTGACCGCAAAAATTTTCTACAAACCATCGGGCTTACGCCCTCGGGCAGAATGACAGTAGAGAGGTCTTACGCCCTCGGGCAGAATGATAGTAGGGGCTGCCGCCCTCTTTATACCTCCCCACTCCCAAAGTTGAGGAGTGGGGAGGGCAGGGTAGGGTGTGGGGTTTACCGCATTTGTCCCCGCCCGAAGGCGGCGGCAACAATCTCAAATTCGGCAAAAAATTTCGCATGCGGAGCGGCGGGGAGTTGTCACAAAAAATTAAATTGAAATTATTTTCGGGTTTGCTATTGCTTTTTACGCGGGCGTATTGTATAATATAGTCAATAGTGGCAATATGCCAAAATTTCAAAATATAGGGGAAAATTTTATGAAAAATGTAATCGTAGGGCAGTCGGGAGGACCTACTTCCGTAATCAATTCGAGCCTGTTGGGCGTGTTCAAGACGGCTAAGGACAGGGGCGCGGATATCGTGTACGGAATGGTTCACGGAATCAAGGGTCTTTTGGACGGCGACGTCGTTGACCTCTCCAAGCAGATCAAAAACGATTTGGATATGGACCTTTTGAAGCGCACTCCTTCGTCCTTCCTCGGCTCTTGCCGCTATAAATTGCCCGCAATCGCAGGCAACGAAAAGGTTTACGACCAGATATTCGCAACGCTGAAAAAGTTGGAAATCTTCGCCTTCTTCTATATCGGCGGCAACGATTCCATGGATACTATAGATAAACTCTCGCAGTACGGCAAGAGAATAGGAAGCCCCATTCGCTTCATGGGCTGCCCCAAGACTATAGATAACGACCTCGCGATAACCGACCACACCCCCGGCTACGGCTCGGCGGCAAAGTACATAGCGGCGACCACTAAGGAAGTTATCCGCGACGGTCTCGTATACGATTATCCCGTTGTCTCCGTAATTGAGGTCATGGGGCGTAACGCGGGCTGGCTCACTGCGGCGGCGGCGCTTGCAAAGGGCGAGGACTGCGAAGGCGTGGATATGATTTTCCTGCCCGAGAGAGTGTTTGATATCGATAAATTCCTCGCAAAGACGGGTGAAATGCTCAAGGAGAACCGCTCTATAGTTATCGCTGTTTCGGAAGGCGTAAAGGTTGCGGACGGCAGATACGTGTGCGAGCTTTCGGACCACGTCGATTATGTGGACGCGTTCGGACATAAACAGCTTGCGGGCACGGCGCGTTTCCTCGCCGGCAAGATAGCCGAAAAGTACGGCGTAAAGACGAGGGCTATTGAGCTTTCATCTTTGCAGAGATGCGCGGCGCATATCACATCGCGTATAGACGTGACCGAGGCGTTTAACTCCGCAGGCGCGGCCGTTAAGGCGGCATTTGAAGGAAAGACGGGCATGGTTGCCTGCCTCAAGCGCGTTTCCGAGGACCCTTATATGTGCATTACCGAGCTTGCAAATGTAAGCGAGATAGCCAACGTTGAAAAGAAAGTGCCCGACAATTGGATAACAGAGGACGGCACCTATGTCACGGGCGACCTTATCCATTATATCCGCCCGCTTATCCAATCGGAGATCACTCCGCTTTGGGTTGACGGATTGCCCCGCCATTTGAGACTTGAAAAGTAATATTTTATAAAAAAAGCCGCGGCGAAGTTCGCCGCGGCTTTTTTGTGCGGGCGTTACAGTGAAACGCCCGCACAAAAAAGGCTGCCGCTAAACGCATATAAGCGTCGCATAACTTTGTCAAGCTCCGCGCCGCCTTGGTCGTGTACGTCTATGTACACTCCCTGCGGTCGGTGCTCGCTTTCCTCGTTCTGCTCGCTTCTATGCGTTTACTCACTTCTAAATTACAGCTCCCGCAATTTAAGTGTTGTCATTCAGACCGATTGAGAGTGCGAAGCACTCGATTGAGTGGAGGAAGTCTCACACGGCGTAAGGACAACGCCGTGTTCGGTCAC
>CANREX010000088.1 GCA_947629735.1 uncultured Clostridia bacterium | reverse complement strand
CGGAGGATATCCCGCTCTCGTCGAGAATTATAAGCGAAAGATACAAAAGCGCGATTTGCGGAATGAACGAGAGCACGCCGCCCACGCCGCCGAGCACGCCCTCGCAGACAAAACTTTGCAGCGGTTCGCTCTGTATGCGCGCGGAGAGATAGCCGCCTAACTTTTCGCAGATGAGCTTTTCTATCCACCCCTTTGCCGCCGCGCCTATCATGGACGGGTGAAAGGTTATAAAGAACGTGAAAGTTAAAAAAATCACGAAAAAAGCGAGGGCGAAAAACCTGTTGAAAAACAGCCTCTCCGCCCCGCTCAAAGCGCGATTGCCCCCATAATATGCCCCGTCCAACGAAATATTCAAGTCTTTTTGGGGGTAGTAAAAGTTCCCCTCTTCCACCGCCTTTCTGAGCTCCTTTACGGGGCAGGAGAGCACGGGAACGCCGAGCATGCGGGAGAGCAAATTTTTGTCTATGAAGCCCCCGCGCGCCTTCAATTTGTCCAGCTTTGTAAGGTATACGACGACCTGCGGGTTTAACTTTATCAGCTTTTCCGTCAACGTCAGCCCGCTCTCCAAAGTGGCACTGTCTACGACGTCGATTATAAGGTCGGCGCGGCTTATCTCCTCCGCGGCGGACTGCTCCTCCATCGTGTAGCCGTTGAAAGAGTAGAGCCCGGGGACGTCCGCATAGCGCACCCCGTTCACCGTCTTGAACGCGGGGGAAGTCGTCACACCGTGAAAATTTCCCGTCCTCAAACCGCTGTGAGTCAAGGCGTTGAAGAGGGTCGTCTTGCCCGCGTTTGGGTTGCCCGCGATGACGACATTTTTGCGCGCGACGGGCGCAGCCGCCTCAGCCGCAGCCGCACATTTCAACTTTTCGCCCCGCACAGCCTTTGCACCTCTATCTGCTGCGCGACGCACTTTCTCAGCGCCACGCGGTTGCCCTGCACGGACAAAAGTATGCTGCCCTTGAACATGGAAAAGCTCAGACAGCACACCTCCGCGCCGCTCACTATCCCGAGGGCGGAAAGCCTTTCCCCCGCCGCGCCGCCCGTAAGCACCGATATGACTATCCCGATTTCCCCTTTGCTTAAATCAAAAACGCTCATAGTTTAAACTATGAGCAACCCCCGCCGATTATGAAACGCAACCTAAAAATTACAGCCCGCCGCAAATTACAGCATACCTTAAAATTACAGCCCGCGCAAAATTGCGGCAGACATTAAAATGGCGGGCATTAAAAAACGCTCATAGAAAAACTGCGAGCGTTAAAAAAGACGAAAAATTCTCCCCGAAAAATCACTCTATGCCGAACAGGCAGTTCGGGGGGACGTCGAATTTCTGATAAATCTGAAAGATGCTGTCGTAGCCGGGCTTCTTCCTGCCCAACAGCCACTGACTGACCGTAGTCTGGTTGACCCCGAGGATGTCCGCAAACTTCTGCTGCGTGAGCCCCCTTTCAGACATAATTTGTTTTAAAATTTCTATATATGGCATAAATAAATTATATACAAAACGAGGTCAAAAGAATTGACTTAGGTCAAAAGACCTATTACAATATAATAACGGTAGGAAAATTATATGCGAAAAGGCACAAAAATCATAAAAACAATCGCATGTTTGGCGGGGTGCACGTTGATTTCTTCGGCGTGCGCGCCAACTTTAACGTCGTGCGCGCGGGGCGAAGAGGCTTTAACCTTTGACGACCACGTACATATTTGGAGCGAATGGACAACCACCGTCGCGCCCACGTGCGAACAAGTCGGCGAAGAGACGAGGGTCTGCCTTGCCGACGGGACGCACATACAGACGAGGGAAATCCCGCCGCGGCACGAATACGGTAAGGACAACGCCTGCACGGTATGCGGGGCGGCTTTAAATTACACGCGCGGGCTGGACTGCAAGTTGGACGAGAGCGGAAGTTATTACGTAGTGACGGGCATGGGGACTTGCGTTGACAAAGAGATTGTCTTGCCCTATTATGTGGACGGACTGCCGATAGCCGCAATAGGCGAGGGCGCGTTCTTCGGCGCGGACATAGAGGATATAATTCTGCCCGAAACGCTCAGACATATCAAAAGTTCGGCATTTTACAGGTGCGAAAAGTTGACGTCTCTCGATATCCCCGACGACGTTTTGAACATTGACGACGAGGCGTTCAAGGGCTGCAAATCGGTCAAAAGCGTCACGTTCGGCTCGTCGCTCAATGCGATAGGAAAAAGCGCGTTTGCCGATTGTTTTGCGATTGAAAGCGCGATAATGCCCGACGGCGTGCAGAGTATCGGCGACTACGCGTTCAACTTCTGCACTTCTCTCGGCTATGTTAAAATCGGGCGGGAGACGGACTATATCGGGCAGTACGCGTTCGCAAACTGCTACAACCTTTCGCACGTAAGGTTTGCAAACGGGGCGGATTGGACGATTTCCAAAAACAGCACAATGACAAACAGCAGGATATTGAGCATTTCCGACACGGCGACGAACGCGCGCCACATTTCGTCACAATTCTGCGAGTGCTTCTGGCGGAGAAACGACGATTGAAACGAAAAATTCATAAAGGCGGCGGGCGTCGATTTCGACGCCCGCCTCTCCTTTTAAACGGTCGGATAAATTATAATTTTTAAGTGCAAAACCCCGTTAAACGGCGCATAGTATGGGGTTTAGCGCGCCTTAACCAAGGTCACCGAGGCGCTTTCGCCATTTATGGAAAGCTCCTTTGTGAAGCCTTCCGCAGCGCCCTCTTCCACCTTCCCCGCGAGCACGGAGGGAGCGAAGCGCGCCGCGCGCAAAATGCCTTCCACCCTGCCCTTCGCGGTGAAGTAAATTTCTATCCTGTCGGTGACTTCGAAGCCCGCTTCCTTGCGCATGTTCTGTATTTTGGAGACTATCTCGCGCTCTATTCCCTCGTCGATGAGCTCGTCGGTGAGCGTCGCGTCAAGGGCGACGGTTACGCCGTTGTCCGCGGCGGCGACATATCCCTGCGCGCTCTCCGTCAATATCTGCAAATCTTCCTTTTCCAACGTGACGTCCAGCTCCTCTATGCGATAGACGCCGTTCTTGACTGCCGCCACCACCTCCGCCGCGTTGCAAGTTGAAAGGAAGGCGGAAATCGCGCCCAGCTTCTTCCCGTATTTAGGTCCGAGCGTTTTGAGCTGGGGTTTGAGTTTGTACGCGATATACTTCGTCGCGTCGTCCGCCATCGTGAGTTTTTTGACGTTCAGCTCTTCGGTAATTATCGCCTTTTCCTCTTCGGAAAGGGAGTAATCGCGCTCTGTCCTGCCGAGGATAACTATGTCCACGACGCCGTCCATCGCCGCTTCGAGCTGCTTGTCGATATACTCCTCTTCCGCCACGGGGAAGGAGCAAAGGTGCACGGAGACGGGCGAGGTGCGGAAGAAACGGGGCACGAGGTTGCGATACATCATCTCCGCGATAAAGGGCGTGTACGGCGCGGTGAGCTTGCACAACGTGGTGAGCACGGTGTAGAGCACGGTGTACGCCGTCGCCTTGTCGTCCGTCATCTCGCTGCCCCAATACCTCTCCCTGCAACGGCGCACGTACCAATTAGACAGCACGTCGGTGAAGTCCTGCAAGGCGCGGGCGCTTTCGGTTATTTCGTATTTGCCCAAGTCGACGTCCACGAGCTTAACGAGCGAATTGAGCTTGGAGAGTATGAATTTATCCATGAGAGTGAGTTTGCACTCTTTAAGCGAATATTTCGAGGGGTCGTAGCTGTCGATATCCGCATACAGCGTGAAGAACGCGTATGTGTTCCACAGCGTGCCGATATACTTGCGCTGCGCTTCGGACACGGCTTCTTCGTAGAAGCGCGAGGGTATCCACGGCGCGCTACCCGTGTAGAAATACCAGCGCACCGCGTCCGCGCCCTGCTTGTCGAGCACCGACCACGGGTCTACCACGTTGCCCTTGTGCTTGGACATCTTTATTCCGTTTTTATCGTTGACGTGCCCCAACACTATGCAGTTTTTGAAGGGCGCTTTGCCGAAAAGTATCGTGTTTATGACGAGGAGCGTGTAGAACCAGCCGCGCGTCTGATCGACCGCTTCGGATATGAAGTCCGCGGGGAAGGTCTCCTCGAACAGCTCTTTGTTCTCAAAAGGATAATGATACTGCGCGAAGGGCATCGAGCCGGAATCGAACCAACAGTCTATGACCTCGGGCGTCCTCTTCATCTTGCCGCCGCACTTGGGGCAGGTACATACGAGGTCGTCGAGGTAGGGGCGGTGAAGTTCGATGTCCTCATTGCGGGGAAGATTGCACCTGCTCTTCAACTCCGCCTTAGAGCCCATGACGTGGATTTCCCCGCAGTCGGGGCAGACCCAGACGGGCAGGGGCGTTCCCCAATATCTGTCGCGGGATAGTCCCCAATCTATGACGTTTTCCAAAAAGTTCCCCATTCTGCCCTCTTTTATCGTGTCGGGCATCCAATTCACCGAGCGGTTGGAGGCGATTATCTCGTCCTTGACCTTTGTGACGGCGATAAACCAGCTCGAACGGGCGTAGTACAAAAGGGGCGTGTCGCAACGCCAGCAGTGGGGATAATCGTGCTCGAAAGGAATTACGGAAAAGAGGTTGCCGCGGCTTTCAAGCTCTTCCAATATGCTCTTGTCCGCCTTTTTCGCGAACACGCCGTCGAGCGAGGGGAAACGACTATCGAAGCACCCCCTCTCGTTCACGAGCTGCACGACGGGCATATCATATCGCTTGCCGACCTTGTAGTCGTCCTCGCCGAACGCGGGCGCAATGTGCACGACGCCCGTGCCGTCGCCCATGGTTACGTAGCCGTCGCACACGACGTAATGCGCCTTCTTGGGGGAATTGGCGGGGGATATGCGCGCGACTTCCGCCTGCGTTTCCGCAAAAAGCGGCTTGTAGGCGAGATATTCCCACTGCTTGCCCGCCTTGCGCTCCAACACCTCGAAGTTTTCAAAGAATTTGGGTGCGAGGGCTTCGGCGAGAATGTATTTATTCCCGTCCTCCGCCTGAATTTTGATATAGGGTTCGTCGGGATTCATGCACAGCGCGACGTTGGAAGGCAGCGTCCACGGGGTTGTCGTCCACGCGAGAATATATGTGTTTTGCTCGCCGATGACTTCGAACTTAGCCACGGCGGAATTTTCCTTGACGAGTTTGTAGCCTTGCGCCACCTCGTGCGAGGAGAGCGCCGTGCCGCAACGGGGGCAATAGGGAACGATCTTGTGCCCCTTGTACAAAAGCCCCTTTTCGTGCACCTGTTTGAGCGCCCACCACTCGGACTCAATATACTTGTCGTCGTAGGTAACATAGGGGTTGTCCATATCCACCCAATAACCTACCCTGTCGCTCATCTTTTCCCATTCGCCCTTGTACTTCCAGACGGACTGCTTGCACTGCTTGATGAACGGCTCTATGCCGTACTTTTCTATCTGCGGCTTGCCGTCTATGCCGAGGGATTTCTCAACTTCCAATTCGACGGGCAGCCCGTGAGTATCCCATCCGGCTTTGCGCAAAACGTGCTTGCCCTTCATCGTCTGATAGCGGGGTATGATGTCCTTCATTACGCGCGTTAAGATATGCCCGATATGCGGCTTGCCGTTCGCCGTGGGAGGTCCGTCGTAGAAGGAAAATTCCTCCCCACCGACGTTCTTGCTCACAGACTGACCGAACACGTCGTTCTCCTTCCAGAACGAAATGATCTCCTTTTCCCTCTCCGTAAAGTTGAGAGATGTGTCCACCTTGTTGTACATAGCTACTCCTTTTGTTTTTTTACTTGATTTCCACTTTATTTGAGCTTTATATGAGCTTGATTTCCACTTTATTTGAGCTTAAATTTTTGCAGAATTTGTCGACGTCGTTCGCGCTTAAATTTTTTGATTATGCCGCGCGGAAATTGTCGACGTCATAAGCGTTGAAATTTGCGTTGAAAAAAGCGCGTTTTATTTCGGAACACAAAATAAAATGCGCTTTATAAACCACCAAAACAAACTGACATCTGCCGTAACTTGTGACGGGTTACGAATCCGTATTCCCTTACTTTGCCGCAATTCGTCCGCACATATGCCCCGACGAAACGTTTTTGGGGGAATAAGCTGAAAGGTGATATCCTGCGCGCTCCGCCTGCTCTCTCGCACCGAAAATGAAAGCTCTCTGAAAGGCAGATAATCGCGCGGCGTTGTCCTTTGTCGTCGCCTTTGAATTAAATTGTACCTTAATTATAGCTTAGCTTTTCCGAAATGTAAAGCGAATTTGCGCCCCCTCTTGGCATTTGAATAAAAGCATGAACGGAAATTGCGCTTGCATTGTTAAAATTTTTTACAAAATAAAGTGACAACCACGCCGCTTTTGCCTAAACTGCGCCGCCGCCCACACTTTTGCCAACCGCAAACGAAGGTAAAAGACCCCCCTTTGCTGTTCCCGCCCCACACGCGGGCGTATTTCCACCCCTTGCCCTACCCCGCCCTCCCCACTCCCCGTCTCTTGGGGAGTGGGGAGGTATAGAAATGTACATTCTGCCCGAGGGCGTAAG
>CANREX010000087.1 GCA_947629735.1 uncultured Clostridia bacterium | reverse complement strand
CTCTGGAAGCCCTGAAGGCCGAGCGGGAGGCGGCGGAGCGGGAGACGACCCGTCTTCGGGAGGCCGAGCGGCGGCTTTTGAGCAGACTCTCGGGCAACAGGGCGGCGGAGGCGGCTATCGAGCTCGCCAAAGGAATTCCCTGCGAAAGGGTGATGACCTCTTTCAACGGATAAGACAGTGAAGAGAAATTTTTTCACGGCAGAAAATTTAAGCGGGGAGTTTCCCTCCCTTGTAAACGATATCCGCCTCGGCTCGCCGACGGCGGCTTTCGGCGTTTCGGACAGCATGAAATATCTCATCGCCTCGGTGGTGGAAGGGCGCGTGCTGTACGTAACTTCCTCCGCGGTGGAAGCGACAAAGGCGTACGCCGCGATTTGCACGCTTTCGGGCAAAAAGTGCGCGTATATCCCCGCGAAAGACGACGTCTTGCTGTATAAAGACGCCCTCTCGCGCGAAGCGCTTTTCAAGCGGATAGAGGGAATTTACGCCGCATTTTCGGGCGCGGACATAATAGTTTGCGATGTGGAGAGCGCGATGCAGCTCTTCCCTGAAAAACTCCCCGCCATAACGGTGGAAACGGGCAGAGAATACGACTATACCTCGCTTCCCGAAAAGCTCGTCGCCATGGGCTACATGCGGGAATATTCGGTGGAGAGCAAGGGCTGTTTTGCCGTCCATGGGGATATCCTCGACATCTTCCCCGTCGGGTGCGAAAACCCCGTCCGCATAGATTTCTTCGGCGATACGGCGGAGCGGATTCGCCCGTACGACATAGCGAGCGGCGACAGATTGCAGGAGGTGAAGTCGGTGGATATCCTTTCCGCCTGCGACTGCTATTTGGAGCAGGGCGAGACGGAGCGGATAAGAGCGCTTTTAAAAAACGCGCCCAAGACGTGCAGAAGCGACGCCGCGTACAGGCGAATGAGGGCTATCTGCGACGAAATCGCGGAAAAGACGGAGCTTGGCGTTCCGTTCACGGGGCTTGATTTCCTCTTCCCCGAACTCTCCTGCGCGTGCACGGTTTTCGACATTTTAAGCGGCGGCAGCACGATAATTTTCGACGAATGTAAGACAATTTACGACAGGCTTTCCGCCCTCGTCAAGGAGCATGCGGAAAGATATGAAGAGCTGTTTGCGGGCGGGGAAGTCTGCCCGTTTTCGCTCAGGCAAATGCTGACGGAAGAGGAGTTTCTGCGGGGGATATCCCCCTTTAAAAAGCTCGCCGTGCAGACCTTTACTACGGCGATACGCTTCTTCGACCCGCTAAGGACGTATTCTTTCAAATCCACGCCGTCGCCGTCATATTTAAATTCCGCGACCGCGCTGTGCGACGACGTAAAGCGCTGGCTTTCGGGCGGTTACAGGGTGCTCGCTTTCACGGGCGGAGTGCAGCGCTACGAAAGACTTGCGGGGGCGTTGGACGAGGCATATATAGGGGTCAATCCCCTTCCCGACAGCGCATACGCACTGTGCGGGGCGACGCTTTGTTCGGAGTCTCTCGACAAGGGCTTTATATTGCACGAGGCGCGCCTCGCGGTCATAGGGAGCGGGGACATCTTCACCAAGCCGCCCGCAAAGAGGATACGCCGCAGGCGGGGCGATATGTTCTCCGCGCCCGAGGTGGGCGACTACGCCGTACACGAAAAGCACGGCGTGGGCAAGATAACGGGCACAAAAAAGATAGAGACGACGGACGGCATAAAGGAATATATCGCTATCGAATATCGCGGCGGCGACACGCTGTACGTTCCCGTCGAGCAGATGGATATCCTCTCCAAATACGTGGGCGAGAGCAACCCCACGCTTTCCAAGATAGGCGGGCAGGAGTTTGCGCGCATAAAGGAGAGGGTGAAAAATTCTATTCGCACCCTCGCGTTCGACTTGAAGGCGCTGTATGCGGAGAGGAGCGAAAAGAAGGGCTACCGCTTCCCCGAGCACGCGGCGATGATGGAGGAGTTCGAAAATTCCTTCACGTACGAAGAGACGCCCGACCAGCTTTCCTGCATAGAGGAAATCAAGGCGGACATGTGCTCTGAAAAGGTCATGGACAGACTGCTCTGCGGCGACGTGGGCTACGGCAAGACGGAAGTCGCGTTCCGCGCGATATATCTGTGCGTGCTCGGCGGCAAGCAAGCCGCGCTGATGTGCCCGAGCACGATACTTTCCGAACAGCATTACAACACAGCGTGCGAGAGGTTCGCACCCTTCGGCGTGCGGGTGGAAAAGCTCAACCGCTTCAAGACCGCAAAAGAACAGGAACAGACGATAGAGCGGCTCAAAAAAGGGGAAGTAGACCTCGTTATAGGCACACACAGGCTGCTTTCCGACGACGTGAAATTCAACGACCTCGGCTTGCTCGTCCTCGACGAAGAGCAGCGCTTCGGCGTGGAGCACAAGGAAAAGATAAAGCACATAAAAAACGACATCGACTGCCTGACAATGACGGCGACGCCAATTCCCCGCACTTTGCACATGTCGCTCGCGGGGATAAGGGATATAAGCGTCATCAACACGCCGCCCACAAAGCGGCTGCCCGTGCAGACGTACGTCGTTGAGGAGACGGAAACGCTCATACGCGACGCCGTGATACGCGAAATTTCGAGGGGCGGTCAGGTCTTTATACTCTACAACAGGGTGGAAACCATATCGACTTTCACGGGCAGGATATGCGAGATAATTCCCGAAGCAAAGGTGACTTACGCCCACGGCAGAATGGAAAAGAACATGCTCGAAAACAACGTCTTTTCATTTTACCGCGGGGAAAAGAACGTGCTCGTCACCACGACGATAATCGAAAACGGAATAGACCTCCCCAACGCCAACACGATAATAGTCATCGACGCGGACAGATTGGGGATATCCCAGCTTTACCAGCTGCGCGGAAGGGTGGGTAGAGGCTCGCGTCTGGCGCAGGCGTACTTTACGTTCAAGCCCGAAAAGGTGATGACGGGCGAAGCCGCCGAAAGGCTTAAAGCGATAATGCAGTTCACGGAGCTCGGCTCGGGCTTCAAGATAGCCATGCGCGACCTCGAAATACGCGGCGCGGGCAACGTGCTCGGCGCAGAACAGCACGGGCACATGGACAAGGTGGGCTACGAGCTGTATTCCAAACTTCTCAAAGAGGAGCTCACGGGCGAGAGCGCGTTTGCGGCGGAACTCGACATCCACGCCACCGCGTACATTCCCGAGGCGTATATCGAGAGCAACGCGGGCAGAATGGACTGCTACAAGCAGATAGCGGAGATTCGCACGGTGGAAGACTACAAGCGGGTTTGCCGCTCGATAGAGGAAAACTACGGCGCTATGCCCGACGAGGTGTTGAACCTTCTGATAATAGCCGTGCTCAAAGCGTACGCTTCGCCGTTCAACGTAAAAAAGATAACGGTGGATCCGCAGGGGGGATGTCTGGAACTCTCTTCTTTGAACGCCTTGAAGGACGTCCGCCTTACTTCTGCGATAGAAAAATTCAAGCGGGAGATAACGCTTTCCATGGCGAAAACCCCGCAAATTGTTTTCGCCGCCCGCGCTTCGCAGACAAAAACAATGCTCGGCATGACCAAATTTTTAAAATTTGCGACAACTTTCGGGCAAAACGCATAAAAATTATTTGTCAATCGGGTTTAAATATTATATAATTGTAGACAACGGTTTATTAAGGTTAATAAGCGCACAGCCCCGTTTTGGGGGATTTGCGGGAGAAAAATTTATGAAGAGCAAAAAGATTATATGCGGAGCGGTCGCCGCGGCGTTGACTTTGAGTTTTGCCTTTTCGGGCTGCGGACTGATTTCCTCCGTCAACGAAGAGGACATGAAGCAGACTGTCGCAACCGTCAATATCGGCAAGAGCGATAAATTGGGCGAGGACGTCGGCGGATACGTCTCCGTCCTGAAAGACGAAGCTATTATCAAGCGCGATCTCATCAACGCGTTCGTGAACGTCGGCTCGAACTATATCAACAGCGGCATGACTTACGAAGCGACTTTCAACACCCTTTTGGACGAGCTCACGAATAACGCCGTGCTCGTGCAGTATTCCACGCTTTGCCTTCTGAAAGAGGCGGCAAAGGACATCAGCACGGAGGCGGTGCTTACGGAGTACAACGCGCAGGCGGACGATAGGGCGAAACTCGTTTACCTTCTCGGCGGCGAGGAGTCGGAGGAAGTCAAACGCGCTCAGTACAACCTCTACGTCTCGCTCAACAGCGCGCTCGACAGCTATGAAGTGACCGACGATGACGACGAGGAGGACTACGAGGGCACGGAGACGCGCACGGTTCCCACCAATATAGACACCACGGTGGAGGACTATCTTCCCCTCGACGGCGACGGCAACTTGAATTACGGCGTCTACACGGGCTACGATAACTACCTTTTGAGCGACGCGGGCGAATACGAAGAAAAGGATAATTCCAACCGCAACACCCGCCGCAGGGCATATTCCCGCTTTGTCAAGAACCTCGAAAGCAACTTCCTCATCAACGAGGACGAAGAGGACCTCACCGACATTTTGCAGCTTTCATACGTAAAAAATCAGTATATAAACCAGCTCGAACAGTGCGTCGTCGAAAAATATTACGACATCTTCACAAAAGAGCAGGAAGATAAGATATCCATGGTGGAGGACGGCGAGTACACGTTCGTAAAGAACGCCTACAACGACTTGCTTTCGGAGCAGGAACAGACGAACGCCAAATCTTCCGCGTTTGAAACTTCCATGGGCAACCTTTCGGACACCTCGTTCGTGTTATACGCCCCCGCAACCAACGGCGACACCGAAGCCAACGACGACGGCGTTTACGGCACGTTCGGCTATGTCTACAACATCTTGCTTCCCTTCTCCGTATTGCAGAGCAACAGGCTGACTACGTTGCAGAGCTACCGCGACGCGGACGACGTCAATTACGGCGACGGCAAATATTTCGAGGACAGGAACGAACTTCTCAAAAACATAGTCACCACCGATCAGCGCGCGGCGTGGTTCAACGGCACAACGGACTATTCTTTCGACTATACCGAATACAACGAAGAGCACGCGGACAATCGGCTTTCCCCCTACACGGCGGATAACGCGGACAGGAAATATCTGTTCTTCGAAAACAACCTCACCAAGAGCGGGGAGTACGAATCGGTTGATAAGTACGCGGGAATGTACACGTACAACGGCAAGGTCACGCCCAACAAGGACGGCAGCTACACCCTCATTCCCAACAAATTGACGATAGACGATATGCTCGCGGAGTTCTCCGCATATATTAACTATGTGCTCGGCAGCGACAGTTCCGTGGAATATTACGCGGGCGACAAGATGAGCGAGAAGAGCGAAAATTACGGAGAATTCTACACGCGCACGGAAGCCGACTTCTTGAAGGCGGGCGACGACAAGGAGATTGATTACTCCAAACTCGTCTATGCGACGGGCAAGGTTACCCTGACGGATACGAGCAGGGAGAACATGTTCAACAAGCATTCCGACAGATACAAGGCTATGAGCGCCGTAAACGAATTGCAGTACGCATACACAACCGATACGGGCGTGCTTTCGCAGTATATAGGCTACACGGTGAGCGCGTACGAAACTTCCTATATCAAGGAGTTCGAGTACGCCGCGCACGAAGCGTTAAAAATGGGAGTCGGCGCGTTCAAGGTGTGCGCGGGCGACTACGGCTGGCATCTCATTTACGTGACGGAGACGTTTGATTTCCTCGGCGGCGCGGTCTACGCCCCCACGTTCTCGGAAGAGCGCGTGAAGGAAGAGGGCACTTTCGAAAATCTGTTCTTCGAGTGGATAAAGGACACGATGCTCTCCAACGAATCCACCCAGAAGCGCACGGAAATATTGCAGTATTTTGCCACGGAGGACACCGTGACTAAGTTGGAAAAGGCTTATAAAGATCTATTGGAGCTCGGCTGATGAATTGGTGGCAAGCGCTTGTTTTGGGGCTGACGCAGGGACTTACGGAATTTTTGCCCGTCTCTTCGAGCGGACATCTGACGTTCCTGCAAAGCGTTCTTAATATAAATATCGGCAATGCGGAGCTGTTCTTTGACATAGTGCTGCATTTGGGCACGCTCGTCGCGGTGTGCGCTATATTCTGGCGGGACATAATAGCCCTGTTCAAAAAGCCCTTCAACAAACTTCTATACCTCGTAGTTGCGACTATCCCCGCTGCGATAATCGGGCTATTGCTCGACGACGTCATATCCGACCACATCATGGGCGGCGCGTTTACGGGTGTGTTCCTCGCGATATTCTTCTTCATAACGGCTTGCGTGCTGTTCGCGACGGAGATTTACGCAAAGAGGAGAAAACAGACCCTGCCGCTCGGCTGGCGCACTATTATCCCGATGGGAGTGGCGCAGGCGATAGCGGTCTTGCCCGGCATTTCGAGGAGCGGCTCTACGATAGCCGCGGGAACGTTTGCGGGCGGCGATTCCGACGAGGTGGCGAGCTTTTCGTTCCTTATGTCCATACCCGTGATATTGGGCGGGTTTCTGGTAAAGCTGATAGAGGGTTTCGTAGACA
>CANREX010000086.1 GCA_947629735.1 uncultured Clostridia bacterium | reverse complement strand
CATACCCCTTATCGACAGGGTTTTCACGAGGGTGGGCGCAAGCGATAATTTGATTTACGACAGGTCCACTTTTATGGTGGAGATGATAGAAGTCGCGACCATTTTGCAGAACGCTACAAAAGAAAGCCTGCTTATTTTGGACGAGGTCGGCAGGGGCACGAGCACTTACGACGGGCTTAGCATTGCGTGGGCGGTAATCGAGTACATAACGCAAAAAATCGGCGCAAAAACGCTGTTTGCGACCCATTATCACGAACTTTTGGAGCTTGAAAACACCATGGCGGGCGTTAAAAATTATAAAATCGCCGTCAGGGAGATAAACGGAAGCATAGTATTTTTGCGCAAGATCATGCGGGGCGGCGCTAACAGGAGTTTCGGAATAGAAGTAGCCGCTCTTGCAGGCGTTCCGTCTGCCGTGACCGAAAGGGCGAAAGTTATATTAAAGTCCGTAGAAAGCGGCGATTTGACGCTGACAAACGCAGCGGACGACGGAAATTGCGAGGTAAAAAGCGAGAGTGAAGTGGAAAAGATATTGCGGGAGCTCGATATGAACAATTTGTCGCCGATGCAGGCGTTCATGGTGCTCGGCGATTTAAAGGATAAGGTAAATTGACATGGGGAAGATAAATATTTTATCCGACGATATTTGCAACAGGATAGCCGCGGGCGAGGTCATCGACAGACCTTATTCCGTGGTGAAAGAGCTCGTCGAAAACAGCATCGATGCGGGCGCGAACGACATTGAAATCCACATAGAGCGCGGCGGCAAACAGCTCATTAAAGTTTGCGATAACGGCTGCGGCATAGAAAAAGACGACATGCGCGCGGCGTTCTTTGCGCACGCGACGAGCAAAATCAGCTGCCTTGAAGATATAGACGACATCAAAACGCTCGGGTTCAGGGGAGAAGCGCTCGCTACAATAGCTTCCGTCGCTCAGGTCGAGCTTTTGAGCGCGATAGACGGCGCAGATGGCAACAAGCTCGAATGTGACGGCGAATTTATCGGCAAAACCCAGCCCGCCGTCTGCCAGAAGGGCACGCAGATTGTTGTCAGAAATCTGTTTTTCAATACGCCCGTGCGCTATAAATTCATGCGGACGGACAAAAAGGAAGAGGGCGATATAACAAACATAGTCACCCGATTTATCCTCGGAAACCCCAAAATTTCATTCAGATATTATATTGACGGCAAAATTTCGCTTCAATCTTACGGCGGCGGTCTGGAAGAGGCTATCGCGCAGGATTACGGCGCAAACGTTCTTCCCAACTGTTTTAAAATAGACGTCGTCCGAAACGACCTGCATATAAGCGGTTTTATCGGCAATCAGAACTTTTTCAAGCCAAACAAGACTTATCAAAGCGTATTTTTAAACGGCAGATATATAGTAAACCCCGTTATTGCGGGCGCGATAACCAACGCGTATATGCCGTATGCGATGAAAAGGCAGTACGCCTTCTACGTGCTCAATATCGATATGCCGCGAGAGATAGTGGACGTCAACGTGCACCCCAATAAAGCGGACGTCAGGTTTGTGGACAACGCGTTGATTTACGGAACGGTCTACAAAGTTTTGTCGTCCATTCTCGACGGCACTGCGAAAGCGGCGGAATACGTCGTGGAAAACAAAGTCGTGCCCGAAATTCAATCGACTTTTTCGGCTAACCCCAATCACGTTTATTCAGAGTTCACCGACGATAAAAACGTCAAGGACGACAATTTCAACGACGTCGAGGGCATAGAAAAGTTCGTAAAGAGCGCGAAAAAGGAAACGCAGGAGAAAAAAGAGGATAAGCCCGATTTTTCATATCTTGAAAACTACGAAGCTCCTCCGCAAGCGCTCGGCAGGAAAGATCTCATTCCCAACAGATATTTCGAGGACGAGGAACTGAAAAAGAACAGGGTAATGGTGTTCGGCGCTGGGCATAAGGACGAAGCGCTTTCCGAGCAGCTTGCCGCGATAGAGGAAAAGCGCAAAGCGAGACAGGCGCAAATCGAATTCAACACCTATAAATTCCGCGGCGCGCTCTTTAATACTTACCTTGTCTACGAATACCGCGACGATATTTACCTTATCGACCAGCACGCCGCGCACGAAAGGCTCATTTACGACGAAATATGCGCAAAGAGCAAGGTTGGCAAGTTGCCCAAACAGCTCATGCTCGTTCCGTATATTTTTACGGTCAATGCGGAAGAGCAGGAATTTATCGAAAAGAACATGGAAGCGATATGGCGAATGGGCTTCCGCGTCGAGCCGTTCGGTATGAAATCTTACAGGGTCGCGGAAGTTCCCGCGGATTTGCCCGATTTAGACGCGAAGGCGTTTTTCGACGATATACTTTCCAACGTCGGGGAGTGGAAGAAATTAGACTACAACGAGATAATGAAGGATAAAATCGCCCAGACAGCCTGCAAGCACGCGATAAAGGGCGGCGACAGACTGACCGATAGCGAAATCGACAAACTTTTTGTCATGCTCGATGGCAATTTCGGGCTGAAATGCCCGCACGGCAGACCGATTTGCGTTAAAATTTCAAGGTCGGAACTTGAAAAAATGTTTAAAAGGAAGGTCTGAAATGCGCAAATTGCTTGTGATTTGCGGTGCGACCGCCACGGGGAAAAGCGCGCTTGCCGTAGATTGCGCAAAAATTTTGCAAACCGACGTGATTTCCGCCGATTCACAGCTTGTTTACAGGGGGCTTGACGTCGGCACGGCTAAACCTGACGCCGAGGAAATGAAAGGCGTGCGCCATCACATGATAGATATCGTCGGAGCTGATGAAAATTTTTCCGTTTCTGACTATGAGAGGTTGGCGTTGCCCAAGATAAACGGGTTGCTCGATGAAGGCAAAACGCCTGTAATCTGCGGCGGCACGGGCTTTTATATTTATTCCTTATTATATAAATTCGGCTACGGCAACGCAAAGGGCAATGAAGAAGTGCGCGCAAAGTACGAAGCTATTTTGAACGAAAGGGGCAAAACCTATCTACATTCATTATTGGAAGAAGTAGATAGAAAGAGCGCCGAAATTCTGCACGAAAACGACGTGAAGCGGGTAATTCGCGCGCTGGAAATCTACGAGACGAGCGGAAAGCGGAAGAGCGACCAAAACGACAGTCAAGAGCCGAGGTTCGATTACCTCGCGTTTGCGATAGATTATCCGCGCGAGCAGTTATACGAAAGAATCGATAAAAGGGTGGACGCCATGTTCGAGGCTGGGCTTGTGGAAGAAGTCCGCTCGCTCTTGAATAGCGGAATAGACGAAAATAGTCAGTGTATGCAGGCGATTGGCTACAAAGAAGTCGTTGTAGGCTTGAAAAATGGCGATAATAATAGTACTATGCGTGACATAATTAAGCTAAATACCCGTCATTACGCCAAAAGACAGCTCACTTTTTTCAAAAAAATGAAAAATCTTGTGTGGTTAAAGCCCGAGCAAGCCTACGCAGATTATGTGATAAAGTTATTTAATGAAACGGTTTAGTTTAGATATTAAACGCAACGACATATTTAAATTTATGAGAATTAAGCGTAAATAATCAGAGGTATAGATGGATAACGAGCAATTTATAGCCGAATGTGAGAAAAAGCTGCAAGATAAATTCAGCTTAGCGGAAGATATCGCATATTTCAATCAAAAGAAGGTGCTTAAAGCGTTTGCGGATAACCGCATTTCTCTCAGGCATTTTAGCGGCACTACGGGCTACGGCTACGGAGACGAGGGGCGCGATACCCTCGGAAAGGTTTATGCCGACGTCTTTAAAGCGGAGGACGGCATTGTTTCTCCGCACCTTCTTTCGGGCACACATTCGTTATCCGTCGCGCTTTTCGGGCTTTTAAAGGCGGGAGATACTGTTTTGTCGGTCAGCGGCATGCCGTATGATACGATAAGACCCGTATTTTTCGGGGAAAATATTGGCTCTTTGAAAGATTTGGGCGTAAATTTCGAAAATATCGAACTCACAAAAGACGGCAATTTCGATAAACAAACGGTGAAGTCAAGAATTAGTAATTCGCAACAACCGACTGTCGCCATGGTATACATTCAGCGTTCCCGCGGATATGAGCTGCGCGACGCGCTTTCATGCGAGCAAATAGGCAATTTTTGCTCATTTTTGCGCAAAAATGACTTCAACGGGATAATTTTCGTCGATAATTGCTATGGTGAATTCGTCGAAAAGCAAGAGCCCGTAGAAGTCGGCGCAGACATTTGCGTAGGTTCGCTCATCAAAAATGCGGGCGGCGGGCTTGCGCCTACGGGCGGGTATATCGTAGGCAAGCGTGATTATATCGAAATGATCGGTCGCAGATTCACCGCGCCGTCCATAGGTTTGGAAGTTGGGTCATACGCATTCGGATATCAGTATTTTTATCAGGGGCTTTTTCTCGCGCCGCACACGGTGTTGCAGGCGATAAAGTGTTCGCTTCTTATAGGTCAGGCGATGACGGAGCTCGGCTATATTAACTATCCGTCGCTCGATCAAACCCCGCACGACATAACGCGCTGTATCAGGTTCGACGACGAAAAAGCAATGGTGGACTTCATTCGGGAAGTTCAGTTTGCCTCGCCCGTGGACGGGTTTGTGACCTGCGAGCCCTGGGATATGCCCGGTTACGACGACAAAATCATAATGGCGGCGGGCACTTTTGTTTCGGGAGCTTCGATTGAGATTTCCGCCGACGGTCCCGTCAAGCCGCCCTATGTCGCGTATTTTCAGGGCGGGCTTACCTATGAACACGGCAAATACGCATTGGAACGCATTTTGGCAAAATTGAGAAAATAGCTCAAAATTATGCTTAAAATTAAGAAAAACGGCGCAATTTTGCTTGATTTGGTGCAGTTTTAATATTATATAAAAGGGGAAGTAACGGGAAATCGCGATTGATTTCAGGGTTGTAGCTAATGACTTACCGACGGTGTTACTTCTTTTTTTATTGATTTCCACAAAATTATCGATAAGCAGGGGAGAAATTATTTGTTTTTGATAATAAAATTTGCGCCGCGCGGCGCACCCTTAATTATAACTCCCTTAATTTTAACGCACATATTTGTAACGCAACTTTGAAACGCAATATGTAGCGTTCAGCGGAATGAAAAGCGGGGGCTTTTTGAAGAGCTCCCGCTTGATTTGCTATAAAATTTTGTTTTTTTATCAATACATGCCGCCCATATCGCCGCCCATGGGTGCAGCGGGCGCTGCGGGAGGGGTGGGAATATCGGTTACAATGCTCTCGGTGGTGAGAAGGGTCGCCGCAACCGAAGCCGCGTTTTGCAATACCGAACGCGCAACCTTTGTCGGGTCGATAATACCGCTCTTGACCATATCGGTGAATTCATTCTTCAACGCGTCGTAACCGTAGTTTGCTTTGTTCGCCTTCTTTATTTCGTTGACGATAACCGCGCCGTCAAGTCCCGCGTTAGCCGCAATCTGGCGAATGGGCTCTTCGATAGCTTTAAGCACTATAATCGCGCCCGTCTTTTCGTCGCCTTCGAGCTTATCAACAAGTTTTTTGAGCTCGGGCGCTGCGGAAAGAAGCGCAACGCCGCCGCCGGGAACGATTCCCTCTTCGACAGCTGCCCTCGTAGCGGCAAGCGCGTCCTCGATGCGCAGTTTCTTTTCCTTCATTTCCACTTCGGTAGCCGCGCCGACGTTGATAACAGCGACGCCGCCCGCAAGTTTGGCAAGGCGTTCCTGCAACTTTTCCTTGTCGTAATCGGAAGTCGTCTCGGCAATCTGCGCCTTGATGGAAGAAACTCTCGCTTTGATGTCCTCGGCTTTGCCGTTGCCGTCAATGATTGTGGTGTTGTCCTTATCGACCTTAACTTGCGCCGCCCTGCCGAGCATATCGATAGTGACGTCTTTCAGTTCGTAGCCCAAGTCGGAGGAAATGACAGTGCCGCCCGTCAAAATAGCTATATCTTCGAGCATAGCCTTTCTTCTGTCGCCGAACCCGGGCGCTTTGACCGCAACGCAGTTGAGCACGCCTTTGAGTTTGTTTACGATGAGGGAAGCCAACGCGTCGCCTTCAACGTCCTCGGCGATTATCAGCAGCCTTGCGCCCTGTTGAGCGATGGGCTCGATAATGGGAAGTATTTCCTGCAACGAGGAAATTTTCTTGTCGGTGATGAGGATGTAGGGGGTGTCGAGAACGGCTTCCATCTTTTCGGTGTTGGTCACCATGTAAGCAGAAGCGTAGCCCCTGTCAAATTGCATGCCGTCAACAGTGGTGAGCTCGGTGGACATCGACTTGCCTTCTTCAACGGTAATTACGCCGTCTTTGCCGACGATTTCCATCGCCTTTGCGATGAGCTCGCCTATCTTTTCGTCTCCCGCGGAAATGGAAGCTACCTGAGAGATAGCGAGTTTGTTTTCAACGGGCTTGGATATGCTTTTAACCTTATCTACGACCGTATCGACTGCGGAAGCTATGCCCTTTTTCAATATCATGGGATTTGCGCCCGCGGCGAGGTTTTTAAGCCCTTCTCTTATGATAGCCTGCGCCAAAACCATAGCGGTGGTAGTG
>CANREX010000085.1 GCA_947629735.1 uncultured Clostridia bacterium | reverse complement strand
GGAGGCAAAGACCCCGCTGTATTTGCTTTGCGGCGCGCTGAAAGGCGACAAGACCGAACTCGTCGTGCAAAAGGCATGCGAGCTCGGCGTAAACAAAATAGGCGTGTTTTCTTCCCGCTACTGCTCCGCGTACATGAACGCGAACAAGCTGGAAAGGCTGAATAAGGTCGCGCGGGAGGCGGCAAAACAGTGCCTGCGCTCTGTCGCGCCCGAGGTCGTCGCGTTCGATAACTTCGCCTCGGCGATAGAGAGCGCGAAAGAGTATGAAAACAAGCTGTTTTTCTGCGAATTCATCACCTCTTCCGAGAGGGAAATCTGCCCGCTTTGCGGCTCGGTCGCAATAATTGTGGGCAGCGAGGGCGGCTTTGCGGAGGACGAATACGCCTACGCCAAACAGAACGGCTGGGCGGGAATAACGCTCGGCAAGCGCATATTAAGGGCGGAGACGGCGGCGATCACGGCGTGCTCTATCGTGCAATTCGCGCTGGGGGAATTGAAATGAAGGCGGTTGTCTTTACCCTCGGCTGCAAGGTGAACGAGGTGGAGAGCGCGGCGATAATGTCCGCCCTCGAAGAGCGGGGGATAGAGGTTTCGGATAAGCTCTCGCCCGCGGACATCTACATACTCAACACCTGCGCGGTGACGGCGGAGGCGGAAAGAAAGAGCCGCCAGCTGATTTCGCGGGCGCGCAAGTTCAACCCCGCGGCGAGCGTCTACGTCTGCGGCTGCGCTTCCGAAAAGAACGCGGCGCAGTTTTCCCTTGCGGGCGTGAAATACGTCGGCGGCGCGCGGGATAAAGAGCAATTCGCCCGCCATGTCATTTCGGATATTTTCGGCGCGGACTGCGGAGATGTCACATTCGGCTTGCCCAAGGCGGTGCGCACGCGCGCGTTCGTCAAGATAGAGGACGGGTGCGACAACTTCTGTTCCTATTGCGTTATTCCCTATCTGCGCGGCAGGGTGACGTCCCGCCCGATAGCTTCTGTGATTGACGAAATTTCCCGCATTTCCTCGCCCGAGGTGGTGCTGACGGGGATAAACGTCTCGGCTTACGGCAAGGGGGAAGGCGGACTTCCCGCGCTTATGCGCGCGCTCTCGTTCACGGACAAGCGGATAAGGCTGAGTTCCCTCGAATGTAGCGCGATAACGGACGAATTTCTGTCCGCGTGCGCCCGTATACCCAATTTTGCGCCCCATTTTCACCTGTCGTTGCAGAGCGGCTCGGACAGCGTGCTGCGCGCGATGAACAGGCATTACACCCGCGCGCAATACCTTGAAAAGTGCGCCATGATTTACGCGGCGTTTCCCGACGCGGCGATAACCACCGACATTATTGCGGGTTTTTGCGGCGAGAGCGAGGTCGACTTCGCCGACAGCCTTTCCATAATCGGGGAGGCGGGGTTTTCGAGGGTGCACGCGTTCGCGTTCTCCCCGAGGGAGGGCACAAAGGCGTTTTCCCTTCCCGATATCCCTCCCGACGTGAAAAAGCGCAGACTGCACGCGCTGTTGCAGGCGGGCAAAGAGGCGGCGGACAGATATTTACAGGCGCGGCTCGGCAAAAAATACCCCGTCATTTTCGAGGACTTCGACGGCGAATATACCTCGGGCTACACCCCCGGCTATATCCGCGTGTACTGCAAGGGCGAAATAAAGGGGGAAGCGCAAGTCGCCCTTTTAGATAAGTTCCGCGACGGCGCGCTTGGCTCGGCGGAATAACTTTTTGACGGGATAATCTGTTATAGCGGGATAATCTGTTACAGCGGCGCAGTTTTAAAGGCGCAATTTAGCGGCGCTAATTTTTAAGGCGTTAATTTTTAAGGCGCAGCAACTTATAATATCGGTGCAACATATTAAGGCATAAAAGGAAAGTTATGCAGGAAAATAACGGAGAAAATTCAATAGGCGGAGAGGAAGAGGAGTTCTCCCTGCCCGAGGACGAAGCGCAGGCGACTTCGCCCGAAAATGACGATAAAAAGGGTCGAAAAGGCGGGAAAAAGCCCGTCGCGGGGGCGGCAAAGCAGGTAAAATACTTCCTGTTGCAGACGTTCCGCCGCCGCACGGGCGGGGAATATTCCGAACTTCTCACCCGCGGCGTGCGCTCCACGAAAGGCGTGAACAGGGCGTATCCCTGGGCGTATTTCAGGCTGTTCGTCATGCTGTTCATACTCTACGCCGTGTTCTTGCTCATCATTCGCTTTACGGGCAACGAGTTGTTCGGTCCTGCCGTAACGGCGCTCGCGGCGACGATGTTCAACCTGCCCTTCCTGCTGCTTATGTTCGAGCTGTATCCCCAGCGCGACATGAGCTTTATCTTCGTGCTGTTCGTGTTGTTGGTGGGCGGCACGGCGGCGTGCGTGCTGTCTCAGGCGCTGTTCGCTACGTTTCCTTACCCCAACGAGTGGCTCGCCGCGGTATACGCGGGGTTTTTCGAGGAACTCTCCAAGGCTGTCGTCACGGTTGCGGCAATAGTTATGGCGCGCAAGAACACCCCGCTTTCGGGCTTTATAATAGGCGCTGCGATAGGCTGCGGCTTTTCGATAGTGGAGGACATGGGTTATATCTTCGTGCTCTCCAACGAACTCCCCGCGCTCAATCTCACAACGATAATAAGCGTGTCGTTCTCCCGCGGGGTGACGGCGTTCTGCACGCACTCAATATGGACGGCTCTCGTCGGGTGGGCGTATTGCCATTTCAAGCGGCACATGTTCAACGCATTGAATTACGTCGTCCTCGCGGCGGTCTGCGGGCTGCATATCTGTTGGGACTTGCCCCTTTCCTACGTCGGCAGAATTTTCGTCTGCGGCGGCTGCGTTATCGCCTCTTTGACGGCGGGCATAGTGGTTGTCGTCATGGAACGCAAGGCGGTGTTCCGCACGGCGGGCATAACCAAAGCCCCGCAAGATTACTTCAAGCAGGATAAGCTGACCGTCAACGAAAGGCACTATCTGTATTGGAAGCATTGGGGGCGGTTTACGCTTGCCCTCGGCGCGTTTTTAATGGCTGCGATAGCGGTCGTCTATTGCTACATTCCGTTCAGGGAAACCTACGGCACGGAGACGTTCGACGACGCGGAGAGCTTCGTGGAGTTCATGCAAAACGGGGAGGAGTTCGACTACGACCCCAACCGCCCTTACAACACGCACGATTTATCGGGGAACACGGACGAGGTCACCGTAAACGGAACGCTTTCGCAGGTGACGCAGCGCGTGGTTGCGGGCGGAGACGCATTCGACTACGTTTACAGCGTATTTTACGACGCGGTAGACAACACATATCACTACATGCTGTCGCAGATTGCCGTGGAACAGGTCACCGCAGAGGGCGCGCACATCAAATACATTCAGGAATCGCTTTACAACGACGGCAGGCTGTACGCGACATTTTTCAGGCTCAACAGCTCGGTCACGGGCTTTAATTTCGAGTCGGACGGCAAAATCACCGTGTTCATATACGACGCGTCGTTTGTCCGCGACCTCGGAGAGCCGAGGTACGTCGCGCTGTTCGCCACCTTTGCGGCAGTGTTCGGCGCGTCGGTTGTTTGCTATATAGGTTTGGAAATAAAATCGAGGAGGGTAAAAAAATTATGCTTGACGGAAAATGCGTCTTTTGCGGAATAATCAGGGGTGATATCCCCGCGGCTAAGGTCTATGAGGACGAAAAAATGTGCGTTTTCAAGGACCTTGAACCCAAAGCGGCGGTGCACCTTCTCGCAGTGCCCAAAACGCACTTCAAGTTGCTTGAAGAGATGGGGGATAGCGAGAGGGAGATTTTAGCGTATATGCTCGGGAAGATACCCCAAATTGCAAGGCAGAACGGCTGCGATAACGGTTACAGACTGATAATAAATCAGGGCGACGACGCCGGGCAGACGGTGTTTCACCTGCATATTCACATTCTCGGCGGCGAAAAGCTGGGGGAGATGTGAAGATTTACGAAAAGTTTGCGCTATTGTGCGAAGCGCGGCGAGGTTTTAGCCTCGCCGCGCTTCGCACGTTACCGCGTAAACGCATATAAGCGTCGCAATACTGTGTCAAGCTCCGCGCCGCCTTGGTCGTTTACGTCTATGTAAACTCCCTGCGGTCGGTGCTCGCTTTTCTTGTCTTGCTTGCTTCTCTGCGTTTATAGACTACGTAATTGCAAATATATCCGAGCTTTTTGGCTCAGCCGCCGCCTTTTATATCTCCCCACCTTGGGGTGGGGAGAATGAGCGAAGCGAAAAGAGGGGCAGGGATATTTTTTGCCGTATTATAAAAAGTGTTTGCTCCCGCAATTCCACCTATTGCCCTTTTTCCGCGCGATAAAATCGCGCTCCCTCTCCCCACTTCCCTATCTATGGAAGTGGGGAGATATAGTGTAGGCGGTATTTTAAAGGTTGTCATTCTGAGCAAATGAGAACGCGCAGCGTTCGATTGCGCCGAAGAATCCCATGGTGGTGGTAGGGAGTAACTTTGAAACGGCTTTTTCACTAAATAATACCGGATTCTTCGACTGCGCACCTGCGGTGCTTGCTCAGAATGACAGTAAGGGGAGATAGGGTGTGTCGCCCTCGGGCAGAATGACACTTCTCTATACCTCCCCACTCCCCTTGGTTGAGGGACGAGCGCGGGCTTCTCAAAACAGTACAGTGCACTGTTTTGCCGCGCGAGCCGAGTGCGAAATTCTCAAAATAGTGCAGTGCACTATTTTGTCGCACGAGTTGAGCTTGCGCATATTGCTTGGCGCAAGCGGTGACCGAAAAAGGCGTTGTCCTTACGCCTTTTGAGAGAGTGAGCGCATATAGTCCCGCGCGAACGGTGACCGAACACGGCGTTGCCCTTACGCCGTGTGAGAAGGGGGAGGGCAGGGTAGGGTGTGGGGTTTACCACATTATTATAACGCCCTCGGCAGAATAACAGTAAAAAGTCGAATAGAATGACAACATTCTATACCGCCCCGCTTCCCGAGAGTAGGGAAGCGGGGCGGTATAATATAAATATTATCCATAATAAAGTCATGTTTACTTTAAAATTACCGTTCGTAGGCGGAGTAAATCGCCTTTGCGGCGGAGGCGACTTTTTCGCGCAGAGGTTCGGGAGAAATCACTTTCACTTTCCCGCCGAAGCCTAAAATTTTGTCCACAAGCATGTCGTCGTCGGGCAGGCTGACTTGTGCAATAAGTCCTTCGCCGCGCGGCTCGATGCAGTCCACGCCCAGCCACTCCTCGATTTCGGGAGCGGCATCCTTGTTGATTTGCAGCGTTACGTCGGTGAGCTGTTCGGAAGTATATTCGAAATTTAAGGGGATGTCCTTCTTGCTGAACTGCCTCTTTTTGAAGTTCCGCCCCGTGAAACGCGCCGACTTTATTCTGCCTATCTTGAACGTCCTGAAATCTGCGCGGGAGTGACAGTACGCGTAGACGTACCACACGTTTTGCTTGAAGATGAGCACGTGAGGGTCGATGACCCTCTTTGTGTGCTCGCCCTCGCGGGAAACGTAGTCGATTTCCAGCCGCAGACATTCGTTGACCGCCTGCTCGCAGACGCGCATTTTTTCGGAGAATTTGTCCATGTCGCACCACGCGCCGCCGTCTATTATTATGTTGCCCGTCACGCTCATTTCCCGCTTGTCCGTCTTTTGCCGCTGCCTGAGTTTTTCGAGCGCGGATAGGGTGTCCCCGTCGCCGAGTTGGGAATTCATAGCCGTCAACGCGTTTATTGCCGCGGCGTACTCCCCGCGAGTGAAATATCCGTTGGGAAGTCTGAACGTATCGCAAAGGCAGATGCCGCCGTACCTGCCCCGCACCACGTCGATAGGCACGCCCGCGACGTTCATCTCTTCCACATAGCGATAGACGCTCCTTATGGAGATTTCAAACCGCTCCGCAAGTTCCGCCGCCGTCACCTTTCTTCTCGTGAGCAAAACGCTCAACATTTTTATCATAATCCGGTATTTCATGACCCACCGCCTAATAAATTATTAAAAAAGCATAAAATATTTTAATATATATGACAATATATGTCAAGTATTATTGCTATAATTAAGGCGAAAACATTAAGTGAGGTTTTGTCATGGAAGTTTTGAATTACATTGCGGCGCAAAAGGCTATGCTCAGGGCGAGGCACAGCGGTGAGGAATTCTACTATCAGAGCGCGCGTGAGAAGAATTCCCCCGTCAAGGCTGAAAGTTTAAGGCGTTCCGAGGATATTTTGCGCGAGATGGACGGCTTGAAGGGGTTGAATGTTGAGGGGAGAAGGTATTATGCTTCGTATTGCGGCGGCAGCGGCAAAGCGGCTGCCGCCGCCACCGCGGCTGCCGCTAAACGCATATAAAAAGTTCACAAAAATTTGCGTGCGGTTGCGCGCCCGCAAATTTTTCGTGAGGTTGAGGGGCTCTTCTCGGCAAATGTAAGGGCAACATTTGCCTCGGTCACCGCTCGCGCCTTGCAATATGCGCTCGCTCATCTCGCTTCGGCACGCACAGCGCACTGTGCTGTGCTATGAAACGCCTCGCTCGTCCCTCGTTGCGCCATTTTAAGGGCGCACGTATTATATAATGGTGCAACTTCACCCTGCTGAGGTGCAGGTATGCACAAATTGAGTTGCGCTGCGCAAAAGCGCGGTTTTGCTTGCGCCGT
>CANREX010000084.1 GCA_947629735.1 uncultured Clostridia bacterium | reverse complement strand
CACGGGCTGCGCGAGAATTTTGTGAACTTTTTAGCGGTAGATTAGCAAAACAGGGCGGTGCGGCGGCAAATAATCTCTTCAATTTTGTTCATATAGGCGGGAATATCCTTGGGGGAAGCGTAGCGCTCTATCCTCTCCTCTTCCGCAAAAACGCGCTTGGAAATCGCGTTTGCGCCGACCGCGACGTTGTCCGCAATCTCTTCCATGACGTCCACGTTGTAGACGCTCGCCTTGCCCTTTTTGCACCAACCGCAATTTTCATGCCCGCCCGCCTGATACTTCTGACGGTACATGTAATAGGGCTCGTAGCTCGCCTTTGTCAACAGCTCGCGCGAGGCGGAAATCATCTCCCCTATCCCCTCGACGTGCAGCCGCTTGTTTTCCTCTTTGAGCCGCGCGCCCGCTTTGAGCGACAGCGTGTGTACCGTTATGTTCGCGGGGTCGAGAGCAATCACGCCCTTTAACGAATTTATGAAGTCCGCTGCGCTTTCGCCCGTGAGCCCCGCTATCAAATCCACGTTGATGTCGAAGCCGTACTTTTCCGCCATTTCGTACGCGGCGAAAAACTGCGCCGAGGTGTGCTTCCTGCCTATCCTTTCAAGCGTTTCGTCCTTCAAACTCTGCGGGTTGACGCACAGCCTGTTCACCCCGAATTCGCGGCACAGCGCCAGCTTTTCGGGCGTGAACGTATCCGGTCTGCCCGCCTCCACGGTGTACTCGATTTTGCCTGTTCCGAGCCCCTGCACGCCCTGCAAAACGCGCTCCAAAAATTCCTCTTTTATCGCAAACGGCGTACCCCCGCCGATATATATGCTTTTGGGCGTTTTTATCAGGCTTTTTATTGACTTCAACTCCCGTTCAACGCAGGATATGTAGGGGTCTATCAGATTTCCGATGCGCGAGACGGGCGCGGTGATAAACGAGCAATATTCGCACTTTGTAGGGCAAAACGGCAGGCTCACAAACACGTCCTGACCGCCCGCGTTTTTGTAGATGTCCCGCTGCGCTTCCATCACCCTTCCGACGTGGGAAATATTCTCTTTTTTTACGCCCATGCGGGCAAAAACTTCCCGCCAATCATGCCCCGCGGCAATCTCCGTGTAGGCGAGCTTGGTAGGTCTTATGCCCGTCAGCGCGCCGTACGGCATAGTCATATTTTTCGCGCGGGAAAGCAGCGTGTAAAAGGCGAGTTTGGAAAACCTCTTCGCGTACCTTTTGAACTGCGTTTCGTCCTCGGTGGGTTGGACGTCCTCAAACGAATAGATTTCCCCGCCGTACTCTATGTGGTTGTAGTAGACGTTGTTGTTGTATTCGAAGTGAAAGCCGAATTTTTCGTCCTCCGCGTCGAACAGGCGCACCACGTCCATTATCTCGGGTTCGAGCCACGCGCAATTGCAATACTCTATCATCTGTCCACCCTCACGTAGGGGTTGAACGCCCTCTCGCGGGAGAGCGACGTCCTCTCGCCGTGACCGGGATAGATGGCGTAATCGCCGCCGAGAGAATACAGCTTTTTGACAGATTTCACCAATGCGAGGGAATTGCCCGTAGCGAGGTCCGTCCTGCCGACGCTGCCGTAAAAGAGGGTGTCGCCCGAAAAGACGTTGCCGCCGATTATATAGCTGACCCCGCCCGCCGTGTGCCCGGGCGTGGACAAAACGGATATATCCAGCCCGCACAGCGACAATTTTTCGCCGTCTTGCAAAATTTTGAATATCTCGAAATATGGAATTTCTATGCCGTGAAAAATCGCGCGGTTGTCGTCCGAAAATATCAATTGCCTTTCGTCCGCCCCGCAATATATGGGCACGCCCGCCTCAAACAGCGCGCCGCAGCCGCCGATATGGTCGTAATGTCCGTGGGTCAAAAGGACTGCCTTGGGCGCAAGATTTAACTTCCTGCACTCATCGAGCACGCGCGGCTGCGCGCAGTCTATCAGAACGCACTGCTTATTATCTGCGGTGACCGCGTACGTGTTGCATGCAAATCCCTCGGGAAAAATCGTGTGAACTGTCATTTCGTCGTCCTGAATACGTCAATTATGCGCTTATCGCGCTTCAAGTGGTTTATCAGCAGGTCGATATCCGAAAGTTTGTTGAGGCGGATCATTATCTCGAAAACCGCCCGCTTATCCTTGCCTATGCGCCCGTTTATCTGGGTCATATACAGCTTCATTGCGGATATCTCCGAAGTTATAAACGCCGTGAGCCCGCTGTCGTCGGTTGCGATTATCTTTATCCCCGCGAAGAAGCCCTCGTCGGTATCGCCCGTCCAGCGCGCGGGCTGAATTCTCTCCGAATCGTAGTCGGCGAGGTTGGGGCAGTCCTTTCTGTGCACTATGACCCCCCTCCCGCGGGAGATAAACCCGACGATTTCGTCGCCCGGCACGGGGTTGCAGCAGTGCGCGAACCTGACGAGCAAGCCCTCTATCCCCTTTATCGAAACGCTGCCCGCGGGGGTGTGGCGCAGTCTTTCCGCCTCGTCGGGGGCGGGTTGAAGCGGCATCTCCCTGCGGTGGTAGTCTATCAGCTTGAATATTATCTGGTTTACGCTCACCGCGCCGTAGCCGACGGAAGCGAACATTTCGTCCACCGAGGCGAAAACGAGCTTTTCCGAAAGTTTTTCAAACGTCTCGTCCGTGAGCAGATCGCCGAGCGCATATCCCCGCCTCTTCGCCTCCGCTTCGAGCATGGATTTGCCGACCTTGACGTTTTCGTCCTTCATCGCGTGCTTGAAAAATTGGCGTATCTTAGCCTTTGCCGAGCCCGATTTTACGAATTTGAGCCAATCCCAGGAAGGTCCTTTTGACGTGGGAGACGTCAATATTTCCACGACGTCGCCCGTCTTTAAACCGCTGTTTAGAGGAACGATTTTGCCGTTTACCTTTGCCCCCACGCACTTGTTGCCCACTTCCGAGTGTATCGCGTAGGCGAAATCCACGGGCGTGGCTTCGGGCGGGAGGGATATAACCTTGCCGTGCGGGGTGAATACGAGCAGCTCAGACGTGTAGAGGTCGTTTTTGAGTGAATCGACGAACTCCTTTGAGGTGTCCAGACTGTCCTGCCAATCCATGACGTCGCGTATCCACGAAAGGCGCATATCGAAGTTGTTTTCGCCCGACTTGTTTTCCTTGTACTTCCAATGCGCCGCGATGCCGTACTCCGCCATCTTGTGCATTTCCACCGTCCTTATCTGTATCTCGAAATACTGCCCGAAGTTGGTGACTACGGTGGTGTGAAGCGATTGATACATGTTGCGCTTGGGCGTTGCGATATAGTCCTTTATCCTGCCGGGGACGGGCTTCCACATCTTGTGAATGATGCCGAGCACCTCGTAACACTCCTCGATTTTTTCGACTATCACGCGCACGGCGGTCAAATCGTATATCTGGTCGAGCGTGAGCCCCTTGTTCTTCATCTTCTTATATATGGAATAAAAGTGCTTGGGTCTGCCAAACACCTCGCCCTTTATGTTGTTTTCTTCCAACAGCTTTTGAAGCTGCGCGACGACCGTATCGACAAAGCGGCGGCGCTCCTCCCGCTTTTGGTTTATGTTCGCGACGAGGTATTCGTACGCCTCGGGGTCGAGATATTTAAGGCAGAGGTCTTCGAGCTCGCACTTTATCTGCGATATGCCGAGCCTGCCCGCGAGCGGGGTGAAAACTTCCAGCGTCTCCTTGGCTATCCTTTGCTGCCTCTCGTTGGAAAGATAGTTGAGAGAGCGCATATTGTGCAGCCTGTCCGCGAGTTTTATGATTATTACGCGCACGTCCTTTGCCATCGCGACGAAAATCTTGCGGAAGTTTTCCGCGTCCTCTTCCTCGTGCGAGTGGTAATTTATCTTGTCGAGCTTTGTCACGCCGTCAACGAGGTTGTACACCTCTTCCCCGAACTCCCGCTTTATATCTTCGGGCGTGGCGGGCGTATCTTCGATGACATCGTGCAAAAAGGCGGCGGCGACCGTCGGCGCGTCCAGCCCCAAGTCTACCAGAATTTCCGCTACCGCGCAGGGGTGCGTGAAATAGGGTTCGCCCGAGGCGCGCTTCTGGTTTTCATGCATTTTCGCAGCGAAATGATAGGCGCTGCGCAGCACCGCCTTGTCTGCCTCGTTATATTGTTCGTTTATCTTGTCGAGTACGGTTTTCATATCCAATCGAGTTTTTGACGAATTTTTTTGTTTTTTTAAATCGCCGCGCTTGCGCGAAATTTATTGCCCGTGTTTATCATGAAATTTACACTATTGTATAGCTTTTATAAACTATTGTGTTGTTTTAAGGGAATTTTTCAGCTCTTTAACCCGCTTATCGCCCTGTACAGCGGGGAGTTGTCCAAATTGGTCTTTTCCCGCCTGTATACAGTGAGTTTGCCGCCTTCGAAGGAGATGAGCCCGAGCTCTTCAAACACCTTCGCCGCAAAGTATATATCCGCCTCGTTCCGCCCCGCAGAGCAGGCGCAGGCGAATTCTTCCGCGTCCTCGCACGCAGCCGCGCCCTGCAAGGACGAGATGTATCTGAACTCTTCCACCAACTTTTCCCTCGCCGAGTCCATGGCTTTAAGCGGAGCAAGCCCGTCGATGTCGGAACATATATACACCTCTTTGCCCGCAAGAGAGGGGTTCGTTATCACGGCGGGGTCGTCGAGCCAGACTATTTTGGTATAGCCCGAAAGGTCGCAATCCGCCCGCGGGGATATCAGCACGGACGAGGAAAGGTCGGTAGAGCAAGGGATAAACGCGTTTATCCCGATGTCCGACAAATCGTACCTTTTAGCGTTAGAACAGTCGCTGAGCAGGAAGATTTCACCGTACTCCCGCCTGTCTTTCAGCATCTCCGCGGCTTGACTGAACAAAATTTTGCGCACGGAACAGTCTGTCTGCGGCAGCGCGAGAGAATTCACGCTGTTCATCGCGTAGAAGTTTTGGGCGAAGTCTACGTCCTCTTTGCCGTAAATCACGTCGCGGACAAGCCCGCGTATGTACCTTTTTTGCTTGAATGTGGAGATATTGTAGTCGAAAATGAGCTTTTTGGGTATAGGACTGCGCAAAACAGGCAGAAATTTTATGCCGGAAAAGCATGTCAAATCTATAAACTCACTCTTTATCGAGATGTGCGGGGAATTCGCCTTGATGGCGCGCGCGTTCATGGCGAGGGCGTCCAATGTGAAAAGCGGTCTGCGGTTGCCCACGCCGAAAGGTTCCAATTTTTCAAGCTCTTCCACGAACTTGCGCGAAACGCCGCCCTTCAATTCCCCGTTTATATAATATGTGGGCACGAACGCCGCGGGAGAATAATTTTCGTGAAGATAGGCGTTGAGCCGCTCTTCGAGCAGCGGCAGATTTTCTTCCGATACGTTCACGCCCGCCGCCTGCGAGTGCCCGCCGAACTCGGCTATCAGGTCCTCGCAGGATTTGAGGGCTTCGAATATGTTCACTCCCTCCACGCTGCGCGCGCTGCCTTTGAGCATATCCCCGTTTTTGACGAAGAGCATTGCGGGGCGGCTGTATTCTTCCGCAAGGCGAGCCGCCACTATGCCGACAAACCCCGTGTTCCAGCTTTCGTCCCAGAGTATGATTATCCTGCCGTCCGCGCCCTTGCTCTTTATCTTTTCCTTTGCGGAAAGATACAGCTCGTCGCAGTATTTCTGCCTTTCGAGGTTGTATTCCCCGAGTTTTACGGAAAGCGAGTATATCTCGCTCTCGTCGTCGGACAAAAACAGCCTGAGCGCGTCGCCCGCGTTGCCCATTCTGCCCGCCGCGTTCACCTTGGGCGCAATGGAAAACGCGAGGGTCTGGGAAGTTGTCGCCTCCCCGTTCCTGCCTATGAAATGCGCGTAGTTCTTGCGGGGACGGGCGTTTATCAGGCTTAGCCCTTCCGCCACTATGTCGCGGTTCTCCCCCACGACGGGAACGCTGTCCGCAACCGTAGCTATCGCGGTGAAATCGAGGTATGAATACGCCGACTTGCCGTTGAGCGCGCAGCCCACCTTGAACGCCACGCCCGCGCCGCACAAGTTGTCGTAGGGGTAGTCGTCGTCGAACTTGGGGTTGACGCAAATGCAATCGGGCAGAACTGCGGGGAGCTCGTGGTGGTCCGTCACGATAACTTCCGCGCCCTGCTCTTTGATATATGCGACCTCTTTCGCGTTGGAAATGCCGCAGTCAACCGTTATGAACAGCTGCGGAAACCATTCGTCGAATATCTCGTCTATCGCGGAGATGGTCAAGCCGTAGCCCTGAGCACGCTCGGGCACGTAGACGTTTGCCTCTATGCCGAAGTCCGCGAGGGCGCGCACCATTATTGTGGAAGCGCATATCCCGTCCGCGTCGTAATCGCCGTACACGACGACCGACCAACCTTCTTCGCGCGCGCGCGTTATGAGCGCGACCGCTTCTTTCATTCCGCTCATCAGAAAGGGGCTCAGAAAGCGGCTGCGCGAGGGGTTCATGAACGCGTTTATCTTGTCCGCCGAGTCCACGCCCCTGCCGTAGAGTATGGCAACCGTCTGCTCGCACAGACCCGTGCGGGCGGCGAGGTCGGCTATTATATTTTGTTGTTCGGCCGTAAAGACGGCTTCCTGTTTTATTCTTTTCAATGTAGTTTCTCTTCCGCCTTGGCAGACGTCGCCTTAAATAACAACTTAAATAACA
>CANREX010000083.1 GCA_947629735.1 uncultured Clostridia bacterium | reverse complement strand
GGTTTGTAGAAAATTTTTGCGATTAAGCAAAAATTTTCACAAAGCGTAGTGAGGCGATTATAATTTTACTGTCATTCTGAGCGTAGTGAGGCTGAAAGCCGAACGCAGTCGAAGAATCCGGTAGTATTAAGTAAATAAGCCGTTTCAAAGATACTCCCTACCACCACCATGGGATTTCTCCACTCAATCGAGCGTGTTGCGCTCTCAATCGGTCGAAATGACAGCTCTTTTAAAAGCGTTTCCCCTATATTCCCTCACCTCGGGGTGAGGGAAATTAAAAAAGGGGCAGGGATAATTTTTTACCGCATTAAAATAGCTTTTGCTACCGCAATTCCACCTATTTTCTCGGCAAATGTAAGGGCAACATTTGCCGAGAAGAAGCCCGCTCATAATCACGAAAAATTTGCGGGCGCGCAACCGCACACAAATTTTTGTGAACTTTTTTATCTGCGTTTTGCGGGAGCGTACGAGGGGCGGCGAGGTTAAAAAACCTCGCCGCCCTTCACACAAAGGCGGCGGGGCAAAACGCCCCGCCGCCACTTAAAACACATTCACAACCGATTCAATCCCTTCCGCTCGCCCTTATCTGATTTTTCAGCTCAGCCATCGCGTTGCGCGGGGGCATGCTTTCAAGGCGGAACTTCCAATTCCCGTCGGGAACGGCGGGAACGTTCATTCTCGCGGAGTTATCCAGCCCTATTATATCCTGCACGGGTATCACGGCAAGGTAGGAACGCGTGTGCAGCGCGCTCATCCAAAGCGCCTTTGCCGCGTCGCGCCTGTCCACTATCGGCAGATATATCCCCTGCCCTTTCATCGCCTTGCGCAGCCGCTTTTTGAATTCCGTGAACTGCTTGTCCGTCATCTTTTCGAGGAAACCGAGCGCCGTGTCGTTGTCGTGCGTGCCCGTGTAAGTCACGGAATTTTCCTTTATATTTTCGGGGAGATAGGAGTTGTCCTCCTCGCCGTCGAATGCGAACATGAGCACGTTCATTCCGGGGAAGCCCGTCTGCGTCCTGAGGAGTTCCACCCCCTCGTCCATAACCCCGAGGTCCTCCGCTATTATATCGATTTTCCCGAGGCGCTTGCGTATCTCGCTGAAAAGTTCCCTTCCCGGGCAGACGAGCCATTCGCCGTCCATGGCGTTGTACGCGTCGGCGTCTATCGAATAGTATCTGTCCAGACCGCGGAAGTGGTCTATCCTTATTACGTCGTACATCTCCTTTGCGCGCGCAATTCTGTTGACCCACCAATCGAAGTTTTCCGCCCGCATGGCGTCCCAATTATATAAAGGATTGCCCCAAAGCTGACCCGACTTGGAGAAATAATCGGGGGGAACTCCCGCAACTTTAACGGGCTTCAAGTCCTCGTCCACGGCAAAAAGCTCGGGACGCGCCCACACGTCGGAGGAATCGTACGCGACGTACAGCGGAATGTCGCCTATTATATACACGCCGTTTGCGTTGGCGTAATCTTTGAGCGCCTTCCACTGCCTTTTAAAGGTGTATTGCAGGAACATCCAGAAGCAGTACTCCGAACGGTAGACCGCGTTTCTGAACTCGTACATGGCGAGGTTTTCCTTGTATTTGTAGGAATCGGGAAAGTGATTGAACGCCACGCCGTACCGCGATTTGAGCGACATAAACAGCGCGTAATCTTCGAATTCCCCGCTCTCGATAAACTCGACAAACTTCGCATCGCGGATATTGAATCGGGCATATGCGCGCCTCAACAGCGCGTAACGCTTTTCGTACAGCGCCTCGAAGTCGACGTCGCCCGCGGGCATCTTCGCCCCTTCGAGCTCCTCGTCGTCGAGCAGCCCTTCGCGCTTCAAACCCTCTATGTCGATAAAGTACGGGTTGCCCGAAGTGCAGCAAACCGACTGATATGGGGAATCCCCGAAACCCGTCTGCTGCAAGGGCAAGACCTGCCAATACCTGACGTTGTTCTTTTTGAGGATATCCACAAACTCGTACGCCTCTTTTCCGAGCGAGCCTATGCCGTACTCGTTGGGCAGAGATGATATGTGGCACAGTATTCCCGCGCCTCTGCGCTTATCCGTAATCGTCATAAAAATAACCCGTAAATCTTTTTTGCTTTTTTGTCGGACGTCTACCCGCTTATTTCGCAGCTACGCGCCCTGCGTTTTGCGGAAGACTACCGCACATTTTCGGCTTTGCAGCCCCATAAATTCTGCGGACTTTTCAAGCCAGCGGTTTTCCTTATTCAAGCCAGCGGATTTTATTAACCGTTGAGCATTTTTTCTATCCTGCCGACGGCTTCCTCTGTAACTTCCCTGCTGCCGAAAGCGGTCAGGCGGAAAAAGCCTTCGCCGTTTTTGCCGAAGCCCGCGCCGGGCGTTCCCACAACCTGCGCGCTGTTTAGAAGATAATCGAAAAACTCCCAGCTGCCCATGCCGTAGGGGCACTTCAACCAGATATAAGGGGAATTCTTTCCGCCCGTATACCATATGCCGAGCTTATCCATGCACCCCGCTATTATCGCCGCGTTGCAACGGTAGTAGTCGAGATTTTCCGCAATCTGCTTTCTGCCTTCTTCGGTGAACACCGCCGCCGCGCCCCTCTGCACTATGTAGGGAACGCCGTTGAACTTTGTCGCCTGTCGTCTGAACCACAGCTTGTTCGCGCTCAGCCCGTCTTTTTCAAGCGCAAACGGAATGACGGTATATCCGCAGCGCGTGCCCGTAAAGCCCGCCATTTTGGAAAATGAACAGAACTCAATCGCGCACTCCTTTGCGCCCTCCACGCTGTATATCGAGCGTGCTGCGCCGTCGCCGCGGATAAAGCACTCGTACGCGGCGTCGTACAAGATGACCGCGCCCACCTTTTTCGCGTAGGCGACCCACTCTTTGAGCTGCTCCTTGCTGTACGCCGCGCCCGTCGGGTTGTTGGGGGAACAGATGTAAATAACGTCCGCCTTAACCGAATAGTCGGGTATGGGCAAAAAGCCGTTGAACTCGTTCGCGCCCGCGTAAATTACCTTTCTGCCCGCCATAACGTTGGTATCGACGTACACGGGATAGACGGGGTCGGGAACGAGCACGGTGTTGTCCTTTGCAAATATATCGAGGATATTGCCGAGGTCGGACTTCGCCCCGTCGGACACGAATATCTCGCCCAAGTCGATGTCCACGCCCATATCCTTATAGTAGGCGCGTATGCTCTCCCTGAGGAAGTCGTAGCCCTCGTAAGGACCGTAGCCCTTAAACGTCTCCTTGCGCGCCATCTCGTCCACGGCGTCGTGCAGTGCGCGTATAACCGCGGGTGCGAGCGGAAGGGTGACGTCTCCTATGCCGAGTTTCAAAACCTTTTTATCGGGGTTGGCGGCTGAATAATCGCCCGCCCGCTTGGCTACTTCCGCGAATAAATAGTTTTCGTCAATATTTTTGAAATATTCGTTGAATTTCATATTTGATTCCTTATATTTGCGCGTTGGTCGGCACATATATGCCGACGAATCGCTTTTTCACGCTTTTAAACGCCCTCTTTTAAATAGGCGAAATCACTTGCCCTTGTTGGCGGCGTACTTCACCGCGTGCTTTATAAACTCGCGGAAGATGGGGTGCGCCGACTGCGGGCGGGACTTGAATTCGGGGTGGAACTGCACGCCGATATAGAAGTCGAGAGAGGGAATTTCAACCGCCTCGACGAGCAAGCCGTCGGGAGACGTGCCCGCAATTTTCATGCCCGCTTTTTCGATTTGTTCGCGGTAATCGTTGTTGAATTCATATCTGTGGCGGTGGCGTTCGGAAATCATTTCCTCGCCGTAAGCCTGCTTCATTATATCCCCGAGCACCTTGCAAGGGTATGCGCCGAGTCTCATCGTTCCGCCCATCTTCACACCGTGCTGGTCGGGCATCAGATCGATCACGGGGTGCTTGCTCTCGGGGTTGAATTCCGAGGAGTGCGCGTCCTTGAAACCGAGCGCGTTGCGCGCAAATTCTATGACCGCCGTCTGCATGCCGAGGCATATGCCGAAATAGGGGATATTCTTCTTGCGCGCGTATTCCGAGCACAATATCATGCCCTCGACGCCGCGCGTGCCGAACCCGCCGGGGACGATTATTCCGTCCACTCCGCCGAGCACATTGTCCACGTTGTTCGCGCCGAGAAGTTCGGTGTCCACCCACTTTATATTGACCTTTGCGGCGTTTTCATAGCCCGCGTGCGCAAGGGCTTCCGCCACGGAAAGGTATGCGTCGTGAAGCTGTACGTACTTCCCGCAGAGCGCAATCGTGACGACCTTGTCGCGGCTTGCAATGCGCTGCAACATCTTGTTCCACTCGGTGAGGTCGATGACGCGGGGGTCTAATTTGAGCCTTTTGCACACTATCTCGGAAAAGTGGCTGTCTTCAAGCATTATGGGGCACTGATAGAGCACGGGCATCGTGAGGTTTTCAATGCAGCACTCGGGCTCTACGTTGCAGAACATGGCTATCTTCTCGCGCACTTCCGCGGGCATGGGGGAATCCACCCTCGGGATAATTATGTCGGGGGTGATGCCCATACCCTGCAACTCCTTTACGGAGTGCTGAGTGGGCTTCGATTTGAACTCCTCCGAGCCCGAAATATAGGGCACTAACGTCACGTGAATAAAGCAGTAGTTGTCCCTGCCTACCTCGCGCGCGACCTGCCTTATCGCCTCTATGAAAGGCTGGCTTTCGATGTCGCCTATCGTGCCGCCTATTTCGGTGATGACCACGTCCGCGCCCGTCTCTTTCCCGACGGAATATATGAACGACTTTATCTCGTCCGTGATATGCGGAATTATCTGCACCGTCTTACCGAGATACGCGCCGTCGCGCTCCTTGTTGAGCACGTTCCAATACACCTTGCCCGTGGTGAGGTTGGAATATTTATTCAGATTTTCGTCGATAAAGCGCTCGTAATGTCCGAGGTCGAGGTCGGTCTCCGCCCCGTCGTCGGTGACGAAAACTTCACCGTGCTGATAGGGGCTCATCGTGCCCGGGTCGATATTTATGTATGGGTCGAGCTTCTGTGAAGCCACCTTGTAACCCCTGCACTTCAACAGTCTGCCGAGCGACGCGGCGGTTATGCCCTTGCCGAGCCCCGAAACGACGCCCCCCGTTACGAAAATGTACTTTGTCATATGTTACTCCTGAAAATATTTGCCTGTATATTGCTTTAAAGATATTTGAAATCACCCTGTGTCAGCGCCTTTTGAAAAAGTGTGTCAACGCCCTGTGAAATCGTTTGACAACGCCTTTGCTTCCGCCCATATATCGGCTTTGTTTGCCGACGGAACGCACTCATGTTTCGGCTTTTTGTTGTTGGAAAACGCACTTATATTTCGGCGTTTTGCCGACGGGAAACGCGCCTTAAAGCCGCCGATATCCTTGAATTGCCCCGCATATATGCCGCAAGCAACGCGTTTTATATGTAAATTTTTTATTGCGTTAAATTTCCACTTCGCCCGTAAACGCGAGCTCCGCCCCGCCTTCCATGAAGACCGCGCCGTCCGTGTAGGTGACGATAAGATCGCCGCCTTTTAAGTGCACGCGCACGGGGACGTCCTTATCCGCATAGCCGTTCAGAACCGCCGCCACGGTCACAGCGCACGCGCCCGTTCCGCAGGCGAGCGTTTCGCCGCTCCCGCGCTCCCACACCCGCATTTTCAGCTCGTTGCGGGCGACGACCTGCACGAACTCCGTGTTGACCCTTTCGGGGAACAGCGGCGAGAATTCAAACAGCTTTCCCGTATTTTCGATATCGATTTTGTCGGGGTCGGAGAACACCACGCAGTGCGGGTTGCCCATGGAGACGAGGGTCACGAAATATTCCCTCCCGCCGATCTCGACGGGGTGATTTACGACCCTTTCTCCCATTATCGCGGAGGGTATCTTCTCGCCGTCGAGCACGGGCGCGCCCATGTCCACTTTCGCGGAAGTCACCCGCCCTTGCCAATCGAGCGTAAAGGCGAGTTTTTTTATCCCCGAAAGCGTTTCAATCGAGCATATATTGCCCTTAACGTAGCCCAAATCGTGCGCGAGCTTGCCCACGCACCTTATTCCGTTGCCGCACATTTTGCCTTCCGAGCCGTCCGCGTTGAACATTCTCATGCGGCAGTCGGCGACGGTCGAGGGGCACAAAAGGATAACCCCGTCGCCGCCAATTGAAAAGTGCCTGTCGGATAAGCGCACGGCAAGCTCTTCGACGTTTTCAAGCGGTTCGCTCATGCAGTCGAAGTAGATATAGTCGTTGCCGATGCCGTGCATCTTGTAAAACTTTCTCAACATATTTTTTACCGTAAACCGCCAATTATTTTAAGCGGACGTCGCCTTGCCTGAGGACGTTAGCCCTTTTTTTACTGTCATTCTGCCCGATGGCGACAGCCCTTTTTTTACTGTCATTCTGAGCGGAGTGAACGCAGTGAACGAAGTCGAAGAATCCGGTATTTCATTGCGCTTATGCCTATCCTATGCGCTAACCCCTGCCGGATTCCTCGGCTCTATCGAACGCTACGCGTTCTTAATCGCTCGGAATGACAGCTCTATTCATTTTTTCCTGTCATTCTGCCCGATGGCGACAGCCTTTTTTTCTGTCATTCTGAGCGGAGTGAACGCAGTGAACGAAGTCGAAGAATCCGGTATTTCATTGCGCTTATGCCTATCCTAT
>CANREX010000082.1 GCA_947629735.1 uncultured Clostridia bacterium | reverse complement strand
CAAAAATACCCTTCTCTTCAAAGCGCAAGCTGTCCGCCGTGACATTTGACGAGGTCGGCACGTTTGTAATGGGCGCGCCCGAATTTGTGCTTAAACCCTACCCCGCGAAAGTGGAAAGGATCGTAAAACAATACGCGCAGATGGGGCTTAGGGTGATTGTCGTGGCGCACTCCTCCGCGCCTATCGTCGCCGATAAACTGCCCACCCTTTTAAAACCGATTGCGATAATTTCCATTGCGGACAACATAAGGGAGGACGCGATAAACACCATAAAGTGGTTCAGGGATAACGACGTGGCGGTAAAAGTTATCTCGGGCGACAACCCCGTAACCGTGGCAGAAGTAGCAAAGCGGGCGGGAATAGAGAACGCCGACAAGTTTATTTCCCTTGACGGGCTGAACGAAAAAGAGGTGGAAAACGTCGCCAACAAGTACACCGTGTTCGGGAGGGTTACGCCCGAGCAAAAGGCCATATTGGTGCGCAGTATCAAGGCGCAGGGCAATACGGTCGCCATGACGGGGGACGGCGTAAACGATATTTTGGCGCTGAAAGAGGCAGACTGCGCCGTGTCGGTCGCTTCGGGCAGCGAGGCGGCGAGAAACGTAAGCCACCTTGTGCTTATGGACAACAACTTCAACTCCATGCCGAAAGTCGTTGCCGAGGGCAGAAGGGTCATAAACAACATCAAAAACAGCTCCTCGCTGTACCTGATGAAGACGCTGTTTACCGCAATTTTGGCTACTTTGTGCATAATAATGGGCAGCGCGTATCTGTTCATGCCGAGCAATATGCTGCTTCTGGAAGTGTGCATTATCGGCGTGCCCTCCTTCTTCCTCTCGCTGCAACCCAACAACGCGAGGGTGGAAGGCAAGTTCATAACGCACGTCATGAGCCAAAGTATTTCGGGCGCGGTGCTTATGATAATCTGTGTGATGTCCATGTTCCTTACGCACGTATTCAACGACGCGGAATTCGGACAGCTGTACGTGCCCATGTGCATGATTGCGTTGACGTTCTCGGGCTTGGTTATGCTATACAGGGTATGTCAGCCTCTCAATGCGTACAGGCTCGTGCTGTTTTTGAGCATGGTGGCTATCTGCCTTACCGCTTACTGCGTGCCTTTCCTGTCCGACATGCTGTACACGACGAACGCGGGCGTGAAGTTCAGCGAGCTGCCGTGGACGGTAATGCACATACTTATAATAGCCGTGGTGATTGAAGCGGCGTTCCCGCTGTCGCAATCGCTAATCAAGATAATGCAGATAATCATGCCGTCGTCTACGGGCAAGAAGAAAGAAGCCGAAAAGAAACCCGCATGATTTGAGAAAAACGTAATATAAATGCGTCGGGGCGCGGTCAAATTTGACCGCGCCCCTTTTATCGCGCTTTTTTTTATGATTTATGCTTTTTCGGAGGGAATTGCCTATCTTTCGGGGAAATCGCCCCGCTTTTTCAAAGTTGCGGCTTTGCAGATAAATTACTCTTCCGTTCCCTCTTCTTCCTCCGCGGGGACGTCTGCCGCGCTCTCTTCGGGAGCTTGCGTTTCCGCCTCGTCGTCGCGCTCGGTGAGCGCAACCGTCGCGACGTGACCGTCTTTCAGCCTCATCAGGCGCACGCCCCTCGAAGCCCTGCCGAAACGGGAGATATCCGCGCAGTGCATTCTTATTATCGTGCCGCCGTCCGAAATAATCATCGCGTCGTCATCGTCGCTGACCTGTTTGAGCGATACGAGGTGACCCGTGAGCTCGTTGAACGTGCCCGCCTTAATGCCCTTGCCTGCTCTTCCCTGCGCGCGGTAGTTGGAAGGATCAGTGCGCTTGCCGTAGCCGTTGGAGCTTACGGTGAGCACGTCCTTTTCCTTATCCACCACGAGCATATCCACAAGGCAATCTTCGCCGACGAGCTTCATCGCGCGAACGCCCGCGGTATCCCTGCCCATGGCGCGCACGGCTTCCTGCTTGAACGTTATGCACTTGCCGCCGCGGCTTGCGACCATGACTTCGTCGCCCTCGCCGCAGTACTGCACGGAAATCAGGCTGTCGCCCTCGTTGAGCCTTATCGCAATCTTTCCGTTGCGGTGGATATTGGCAAACTGCGAAATATCCGTCTTTTTTATCATTCCGTTGTGCGTGGCAAAGCATATATACTGCTTTTCCTCGTTGTAGGGGATAATTGCGGAAATCTTCTCTTCCTGTTCTATCTGGACGATATTGACTATCGCCCTGCCGCGCGCCGCACGCGCCGCTTCGGGTATCTGATAGCCCTTTATCGAATAGACCTTGCCGAAGTCCGAGAAGAGCAAGATGTCGTCGTGCGTGGAGCATACGAACATGTTCTCGACGAAGTCCTCCTCCTTCGGCTTGTGCCCCGTGACACCCATTCCGCCGCGGTGCTGCGCCCTGTATTCGGCGACGGGCAGCCTCTTTACGTAGCCGCCGTGAGTGAGCGAGATAACAACCTGCTCTTCGGGTATCAAATCGGCGTCGTCGATGTCGCCGTAGTCGACCGCTATCTCCGTCTTTCTCTCGGAGGGATATTTGCGCTTGATTTCGAGGAGGTCGTCGCGGATTATGCCGTATACCCTGCTCTCGTTGGCGAGGATATCCTTATAGTCCGCTATCGCCTTTTCGAGCTGGTCGAGCTCTTCGGTTATCTTGTCCACTTCGAGGTGGGATAACCTGTACAGGCGGAGTTCCGCAACGGCGGTCGCCTGCCTTTCGTCGAGCTCGAAACGGGCGGTGAGCTTTTGCACGCAGTCCGTCTTATCTACTGCGCTGCGGCAGACTTCCACGACTTCCTCAATGGAAGCCTGCGCGATTACAAGTCCTTTTAAGATATGCGCGCGCTCTTCCGTCTTTACGAGGTCGTATTTCGTCCTGCGGCGAATGACGTCCTTCTGGTGTTCGAGGTAATAATATATGAAATCTTTGAGGTTGCAGATCTTGGGCGCGCCGTCCACGAGGGCAAGCATTATAAGCCCGTCGGAAATCTGCAAATTAGTGTGCTTATATAAGAGGTTCAGTACGACTTGCGCGTTGGCGTCCTTCTTTATCTCTATGACGATGCGCATGCCGTCGCGGTCGGATTCCTCGCGGATATCCGAAATGCCCTCGATTTTTTTGTCCTTGACGAGGTCCGCCATCGTCTCGATGAGCTTTGCCTTGTTGACCTGATAGGGAATTTCCGTGACGATTATCCTCTGGCGGGTCTGGTTGCCGCTCTGATAGTCCTCTATCTCGCAGCGGGAGCGAATGACTATGTTGCCCCGCCCCGTCTTATACGCCTTTCTTATGCCGCCGCGCCCCATAATGAGCGCGCCCGTGGGAAAGTCCGGCGCGGGAATGTATTCCATCAGCTCGTCAATCTCTATGTCGGGGTTGTCTATCATTGCGCAGACGCCGTCTATTACTTCACCGAGGTTGTGCGGAGGGATATTGGTCGCCATGCCTACCGCTATGCCGTCCGAACCGTTTACCAACATATTGGGGAAACGGCAGGGAAGAACGGTGGGCTGCATGCCCGTATCGTCGAAAGTCGGGTAGAAGTCTACCGTCTCTTTGTCGAGGTCGCGCAGCATTTCGGAAGAAATCTTCGAAAGCCTCGCTTCCGTGTACCTCATCGCCGCGGCTGGGTCGCCGTCTACCGAGCCGAAGTTGCCGTGACCTTCAACAAGCGGCATGTTAATCGTAAAGTCCTGAGCAAGCCTTACGAGCGCGTCGTAAACCGAGCTGTCGCCGTGAGGGTGATATTTACCGAGACAATCGCCGACGATACGCGCGCATTTTCTGAACGCCTTGTCGCTGTACAAGCCGAGTTCGTGCATGGAATAAAGAATTCTGCGGTGCACGGGCTTCAAACCGTCCCTTATATCGGGAATCGCGCGGGAGACGTTGACCGCCATCGCGTATGCTATGAACGACTTTTTGAGCTCTTCGTCCACCTCGACGTCGAGCATCTTCGTCATAGCCAAGGTCTTGACGAACTCTTCTGTGAGCTCGGGACTTGTTTCCTTTTTAGCCATATCTCTCCTCCCCCTTAAATATCAAGCTCTTCGACGAGCTTGGCGTTGTCCTCTATGAACTGCCTGCGGAGTTCGGGCTGTTCGCCCATGAGCAGCGCGAACATTTTATCCGCCTCTACCGCGTCCTCCACGTTTATCCTTACGAGCGTGCGCTTTGCGGGGTCCATCGTCGTCTCCCAAAGCTGTTCTTTGTTCATTTCACCCAAGCCCTTGTAGCGTTGCAGCTCGTATTTGTTGTCGGGGTGCTCTTCCCTGAACTTGGCAAGCGCCGCGTCGTCGTAGAGATAGGTGTCCTCTATGCCCTTGCCCGAAACTTTGTACAGCGGAGGCTGGGCGGCGTATACGTGCCCGTTTTCCACGAGCGGGCGCATATAGCGGAAGAAGAACGTCAAAAGCAATATCCTTATGTGCGAGCCGTCTACGTCGGCGTCGGTCATTATTATTATTCGGTCGTAGCGCAGCTTGCTCTCGTCGAAGTTTTCCTGTATGCCGCAGCCGAACGCCGTTATCATAGCCTTTATCTCTTCGTTTTCGAGCACGCGGTTTATGCGCACCTTTTCGACGTTGAGTATCTTGCCGCGCAGGGGAAGTATCGCCTGAAAACGCCTGTCGCGCCCCTGCTTTGCCGTGCCGCCCGCGGAATCGCCCTCGACGATGTAGATTTCACACAGCTCCGCGCGCTTATCCGAGCAATCTGCGAGTTTTCCGGGGAGTTTTGTGGATTCCAGAACGCCCTTCCTCCTCGTCTCCTCGCGGGCGAGCCTCGCCGCGTCGCGCGCGCGCTGAGCCGTTATGCAGCGCATGATGAGTTCCTTTGTCTCGGCGGGGTGCTCTTCGAGGTACGTGCCGAATTTCTCCACCACCGCTTTCTGCACGAACCCGCGCACATACGTCGAGCACAGCTTGCTCTTCGTCTGGCTTTCGTACTGCGCGTCGGCTATCTTGACGGAAACGACCGCCGTTATGCCCTCGCGCACGTCCTCGCCCGAAAGTTTGTCGTTTTCTTTGAGTATGTTCATGCGGTGACCCGCGTCGTTTATGACCTTTGTGAGAGCGGCTTTGAAGCCTTCGAGGTGCGTGCCGCCGTCGGGTTGGCGGATATTGTTGGAGAAGGGGAAAATCTGCTCCGCATAGCCGTCGTTGTACTGAATGGCGACTTCCAAAAACTTATCGTCGCCCTCGCTGTCCTCAAAGTACACGGGCTGAGCGAAAAGCACGTTTTTGCCCTCGTTGATGTCCTGTATAAAATGCACGACGCCGCCCGCGTAGCAGAACGTATCGCACCTCTCCTTTTCCCCGCGCCTGTCGGTAAGGGTAAGCGTGAGCCCCTTGTTGAGGTAGGAAAGCTCCCTTAAAAGCGTTTTGAGCGTGTCGTAGTTGAAATCTATCGTCTCGAACATCGTGGGGTCGGGGTGGAAACATATCGAAGTGCCCGTCGCTTCCGTGTCGCCGACTATCTTCAACGGCTCTTCGGGGACGCCCTCGTGATAAATTTGACGGAAGACGTGACCGTTCTGGCAGACCTCCGCCACGAGCGTGTCCGAAAGGGCGTTGACGCAGGAGACGCCCACGCCGTGAAGCCCCGAGGAAATCTTATATCCGCCCGCCTTGTTGCCGCCGCCGAATTTGCCGCCCGCGTTCAGGTTGGTGAGGGCGAGCTCTACGCCCGATATGCCCTCTTCTTCGTTGATGCCCGTGGGTATGCCCCTGCCGTTGTCCTTTACCGTACAGAAGCCGTCCTCCGAAATGGTCACGTCTATCTTGTCGCAGTACCCCGCGAGCGCCTCGTCAATGGAGTTGTCTATGACTTCGCGCACAAGACAATGAAGACCTTTCTCGTCGGTAGGACCGATGTACATACCCGGATGCTCGCGCACGGGTTCGAGTCCTTTCAATGCTTTTAAGCTGTTTGCGTCGTATGACGCCTGCACTTTTTCGGGCATAATTACACTCTCCGTTTACAGTTTTTTATATTATACCATATTATTAGAAGTTAGGCAAGTTTTTGAACGAAAAAAAGAGGGAGAAAGGCATAAAATAAACGCATTTCGCCATACTTTTTGCATGAATAGCTGTAAAAGCGGAAAAACGGGCGCGATATGGACGGAAGGCGTAATTTTCGAGTGCGAAAACTGCGGAAATCACGTCTGCAAAAACTGCGCCTTGAAATGGAATTACGTCTGTCCAAACTGCTTCGGGAGATTACTCAGAATAAGCTGAAAATTTGCGTAAAATTTTTTGCAAACAACAAACATTTTTTAAAAAGCGGAGTGAATGCACATTTTTTATTGTCATTCTGCCCGAGGGCGTAAGCACCGCATGCTCCATTGTAGTCATTCTGCCCGAGGGCGTAAGCCCGACGGTTTGTAGAAAATTTTTGCGATTAAGCAAATATTTTCACAAAGCGGAGCGAACGCATATATTTTTATTGTCATTCTGCCCGAGGGCGTACCCCCCTGCTGTCATTCTGAGCGAAGCACCGAAGGTGCGCAGTCGAAGAATCCAATAGTATTTAGTGAAATAACCGTTTCAAAGTTACTCCCTACCACCACGAGGGACGAGCGCGGTGCTTCTCAAAACAGTGGACACCCACTGTTTTGCCGCGCGAGCCGAGTGCGAAATTCTCAAAATAGTGCAGTGCACTATTTTGTCGCATGAGTTGAGCTTGCGCATATTGCTTGGCGCAAGCGGTGACCGAAAAAGGCGTTGTCCTTACGCCTTTTGAGAGAGTGA
>CANREX010000081.1 GCA_947629735.1 uncultured Clostridia bacterium | reverse complement strand
TATGCGTTTAGCGGCAGCTTTGTAATGGCAGAGCCCCGAGACGAAAACGCCTCGGGGCTCTGCCATTACAAAAGGCGGCGCAAAATGCGCCGCCTATCTCTCTTTCACTCACTCCCCCTTAAAAGGCAAAAGCGAAGCAATGCGCGCCCGCTTGATTGCGGTGGAAAGCTCTCTTTGGTGCTTTGCGCACGTGCCGCTCATTCTTCTGGGAAGAATTTTTCCTGCTTCGGTCACATATTTTTTAAGGCGGTTGATGTCCTTATAGTCTATGACCTCCACCTTTTCCTGACAGAAAGCGCAAACCTTTCTGCGAGGAGCTTTTTTATAGCTCTTTTTAACGGTTGTCTTATCTTCCATTTTAATTCTCCTTAAATTAGTACATTCCCGCTGCCGCGCTTAAAATTTGCGCTTTTATCAGAAGGGAATATCGCTGTCGTCGTCAAACGACTGCAACGCGGGCTTCTGCCTGCCGCTTGCGGGTGCGGGGGCGACGTCGCTTTCATAGCCCGAATCGGAACTGCTTCCGCGCGGCGTCAAAAACTCGACGTCCTGCGCGATGATGTCAACTCCCGTGCGCTTGACGCCCTGGCTGTCCTCGTAATTCCTAAGCTCTATTGAGCCGCTCACAGCCACCTTGTTTCCCTTTTTCGCAAAGCGCGCGACCGTTTCGCCCAAGCCGCGCCATGCGGTGACGTTAAAGAAGTCCGTCTTTCTCTCCCCGTCCGAACCCGAATAGTTCCTGTTCACCGCGATAGAGAAGCGGCAAATGGATACGCCGCCGCTCGTCTCCGTGAGCTCGGGATCGCGGGTGAGATTTCCAATCAAAAATACCTTATTCATCAGTTTTTCCCCATTACTTGACAGTTATCATTCTTCTGAGAACTTCTGCGGAAAGCCCGGCAATTCTGTCGAGCTCTTTGACTACCGCCGCGTCGGATTCGAAGGTCATTACAGCGTACCAGCCGTCTGCCTTATACTTAATAGGATAAGACAACTTCTTCGCTCCCCACTTGTCGGTGGAAACGACCGTACCGCCGCCCGCCGTCACGATGTTTTCGAACTTTGCGACAAAGGCTTCTTTGTCCTCGTCCGAAATCGCCGCGTCCAACACGTAAAGCATTTCGTAAGTTTTCATAATTTTCACCTCCCGGACTTAATCGGCTTACCTGCAAGGTAAGCAAGGTTTTGCGCTCTTTGAGCGAAAATTTCTCCGCCCGAAAACAACGCTTTTCTATACTACAATAAAAATTTTAAAATGTCAAACGTTTTTCAAGCGCTTATATCGCGCTTATCCGCACATTTATTACGGAAGAATCGACGTGGTAGTCGCAACCGTCGTTATGAGTTTTTCCAGGGTGATATCCCCGAGAGTTAAACTTCTATCGAGCACGAATTGTACATTCAAATCAATTTGCGAATTGATAATTCCCGCGTCCTGCAACTCTTTCAGCGTTGCCGTATAGACGTTCGAAGCGCTGTTTACTATCATCTCGTCGAGATTGTTGAGGGTGTACGCCTTTTCGTGAGGTTTAGCCGCCCCGCCCGCGCCGCCGTCGGAAGACGTCAGTATAAGCCTCCACATTCCCTGCGCCTTGCCGTAGGTGTAGAACGTGCCCGCGTTGAATTCTTCACTTGTAAGCCTGCCGACTTTATCGCCGCCCTCGCCCTCGTGCACGAACTTATACGAGCCGTCCACAAGCTCGTAATAGAGCACCGTCTCGTCGTATTCCGAAGCCTGATGGGGCTCGACCGCGACACCTTCTTCTATGCCGTAAATCTCCTTGGCGTAAATACTCTGTATGGTTATGCCGTCTACCGCGGTTGCCAAATCGTTTATGGAAGTGTTTGCAAGCTGTCCCAAAATCGCGCTGTCGCCGACATCTTCTATGACGTCGCCGAGTTTGAGGTTGCCGACTTCACTGCCTATCTTACTTATCTTTACGTCCTTTAACGCGTAAAGAATTTTGTCATTGATGGGGTCAATTTCGAGCACGTCGCCCAGCGCGAGGTTATCCGCAATGCCCTCTACCATAACGGGGACATCACCTATCGGCGTGCCCGCTATATTCACCTTTACGCCGCCGTTCATATACCACGCGGAGACTATTTTGCCCTCGCTGTCCGCTATGATATACGCCGTCTCTTCGCGAGTGTCTCCCGCAACCTGCACGGTGTACAAGCCCTTGTGGGTGTATTCTTCGCCCGAGACTTCCTCTACCTTCGTTATGCCGTAGCCGATATACATCGTTATCTTCTGATCGACGGTGACGGTGAGCACGTCGGAAAGCGCAAGTCTGTCGGTGAGCGAAGAAATTCTGTCCGAAACCCTGTTTATAGGCGTTCCGCCTATCGCTATCTTTTCGCCGTCCTCTTCATACCACACTTCGGTTATAACGCCGTCGCCGTCTACATTTATAAACGCGTCTACCGCCCGCGTTTTTTCGTCCGCCTGCGCGCTTTCGTCTACGAATATATCGCACTTGCCGACGTAGTCGCAGTCCGTGCCGTCCTGAGGGACAACCCCGTACAAGCCGTAGCCGATATAGCAAATTATTGCGTCGTCTGCGTTGACGTCCATAACGAACAGCAACGTCAATCTGTCTGTGAGCGAGGAAATTCTGTCCGAAACCCTGTTTATAGGCGTTCCGCCTATCGCTATCTTTTCGCCGTTTTCTTCATACCATACTTCGGTTATAACGCCATTGCCGTCCGCCTTTATGAACGCGTCTACCGCCCGCGAACCGTCGTCCGTCAGCACGTCGCACTTTGCAACGTAGTCGTAACCTTCGCCCGCCTTGGGCGCAACGTCGTACAGTCCGTAGCCTACGTAGCAGAGCACCGCGTCAGAGGCGTCAACCCCGTCGAGCACATACAACAGCGTAAGTTTATCCGTGAGCGAAGAAATTCTGTCCGAAACTCTCTTTATGGGCGTTCCGCCTATCGCTATCTTTTCGCCGTTTTCTTCATACCACACTTCGGAAATGTTGTTCTCCGTCGTGGAAATGTACGCCGTAACCTCTTTCACGCCGTCGTCCGTCAGCACGTCGCACTTTGCAACGTGGTCGTAGCCGTTGCCCGCCTTGGGAGAAACGTCGTACAGTCCGTAGCCTATGTAGCACAGCACGGCGTCGTCGACGTCCACTTCGCTCAGCACATACAACAGCGTGAGTTTATCCGTAAGCGAGGAAACCCTCTCTGATACCTTGTTTATCGGCGTGCCGCCTATCGCGACCTCTTCCCCGCCGTCAATGTACCAAACGGAGACAATCATTCCCTCGGAGTCCGTCTTGATAAACGCGTCGACCGTCTGTGTGCCCTCTTCCGTCAGCACGTCGCACTTGGCAACGTGGTCGTAGCCGTCGCCCGCCTTGGGCGCAATGTCGTACAAGCCGTAACCTATATAGCTGAGCACGGCGTCGTCGACGTCCACTTCGCTCAACACATACAACAGCGTGAGTTTATCCGTAAGCGAGGAAACCCTGTTGGACGCCATGTTTATGGGCGTGCCGCCTATCGCGACCTCTTCCCCGCCGTCCATATACCACGCGGAAACTATCATTCCCTCGGAATCGGTCTTGATAAACGCGTCTACTTCCCGCGTGCCGTCGCCCGTCAACACGTCGCACTTTGCAACGTGATCGTAACCTTCGCCCGCCTTGGGAGAAACGTCGTATAAGCCGTAGCCTATGTAGCACAGCACCGCGTCGTTGACGTCCACATTTTCGAGCACATACAACAGCGTCAATCTGTCGGTGAGCGTTTCTATCCTATCCGACACCATTTCTACCGTAGTGCCGCCGATAAACACGCTTTCGCCGTCCTCTTCATACCATACGTTGATTATCTTGTCGTCGGCGTCGGTCTGAATGAACGCGTCCACTTCCCTCGTGCCGCCGTCCGTAATGAGGTCGCACTTGCCGACGTAGTTATAGCCGTCGCCATCCTTGGGCGCGACGTCGTACAAGCCGTAGCCAATGTAGCTGAGCACCGCGTCCGAGGCTTTCACCTCTATGAGCGCGGACATATCCATGGTCGTAGCTATATCCGAAACAGAGCTTACCGTCGTTCCCTTGACGTCTACTTGCTGCACGCGCCCAAAAGAGTCTACCTCGTTGTACCATATGCGCACTACCGTCCTTCTCGCGGGCTCGCCCACAAGCTCGGTATGCACATAGCAGGGGGTAGGCACGCCGTCCACCTTTACGGTCGCGGTGTACTGATAATCGCCGTGCCCGTCTGCGGGCTGAACGTTGGTTATCCCGTAGCCTATGTACGCCATAAGCGTATCGGTGGGGTCTATCGCAATGACGTCCGCGAGTTCGAGGTTGTTGACGCACTCGTCGATATCTATCTTATTGTCTATCAGTTCGCCCACGGAATGTCTGCCGAACAGAGCGGTTATGACGTCGCCCGCCATCAGCTCGGTTATGCGCACGCCGTAGAGGGGTTTGAAGACTTCGTCGGGGTCGGAAAAGCTGCCGATGGTGACGGGATATATCTGCAATTCCGTTCCCGCATTGTTGTAATAATAGTTGCCCGTCCTGTCAATGTGGTGCAGCCCGTATTCTTGAAGGTACAGATAGTTTGCGCCCGTGTTGAACACGTACTTATCTTCCGCTTCGTTATACTTTACCGCGAAGAACGTGGTGTTTGAATTGTAAATGAGCTCCCCGTTTTCCGCAAGCAGCGCGTCCGAAGGGGTCGCGCCGTTATAGGTGCAGGGCACGAAGAACAGCTGATATATCCTGTCGCCGTTTTCGTCAACCGTGCCCGAATCGTACAAAAGGTCGGTATCGAGGTTTGTGGGATAAGCCTGCGTTCCGTTCACCGATTCCACGCGATAGAAACTCGAAAGCTCGTCGCTGTAAACGTAATTATCTATGTACACGGGGAATTTGAGAGAGGTGTTGCCGTAGCTCGCGTAGTCGAATTCCGCGCCCGCCAAAAGCGCGTTCACAAGCGGGTTTGCGTCGTCGCCGACCAGCCCCGACATTCCCATCTTTTCGAGAAGAGCCGCGGGTCTGATGTCCATCATGGAATCGCTCAGAAATTGGGGAAGCGAGTTGAGAGGGGTGCTCTCGAACGTCTCCCAATCAACGTCGATAAAATTTTCGACCATGGGATAAAGACTCTCGGAAATCGTCCTCTGCACCATGGGAATGAGATTGCTTATATCGCTCAGACTCTTGCCGAGCACGGGGAAGTCCATCTGATCCGAGCCCTCGGAATAAAGATAGCCGTGCAGCTGATCCAAAAGTTCGGCAAGGTTTTTCGCGCCGCCGTTCTCGCTGTCGGTATTGAGATAGACGAAATCGCCGTTTTCGTCCTTGTTCTGTATGCCCAAGGTGTTGAATATCGTTTCCAGATCGGAATTGGTGACGAAATAGTAAACGCCGAATATCGCGCCTATCTCCACGATGAGCGCGAACAAAAACCCGAGTAAAAACGAAATTACGGCAGTTAATACCTTAGATCCGCCATTTGCCATTAAAAGCCTCCATATCCGCACTTGTTTGCGGACACAATCATTATACAACACAACGCGCGCAAAAAGCAACTTTTTTGTATTGTCAATTCTCGCCTATATTATTTATGTCGCGCGGAAATTATTACCTCCGCCCGCCCTTGCCCGAAATTTCGGCAATAACCGCGCCCCCAAAGGGCGTTTTCCGCTCTGCACGCTTGAATTTTCGCCCTTTTGATTTCTTTTTTTGAATTTTTTGACGACTTCTCCGCGCTTTTGCCCTTTTTGCGGGTTTGGCTGTTGACGACTTCCCCCGCGCTTTTGCCCTTGCCCGAACTTTTTTAATTTTCGGGATAGCGCAACAGCGCCGCACGCACCAAGGTCTGTTTTTTGTTGTCGAGCGCGCCCGCGGCACATTCCCCCAACAAAAAGGAGAGCGCTTTGCCCGCGTTTTCCGCCTTCAAGCCCGCCGCGATGAGTTCGTCTCCCCGCACGTCGAGCTGTTTGGTCGTCATAGGCACTCCCTCGCTCATCATTTTGTCGTAAACAGCCCGCCATTTTTTCACGCACGGCGCGAGCGACAAATCGTCCATGCACGCCGAATAATCGGCTTGCTTCAAGGCGAGCAGATCGGAAAATATCCCGAGGTGATTTACTATGAATTTCCTTATCTTCCCCTCGCGGGTGAGCAGGGATAAATCGTACATGTGCCATTCGATCAGCTCGCACACCCTCTCGCTCTCCTTCACGGGGAAGCGCAGCCGCGATAAAATTCCGCGCGCTATGCGCGCGCCCTCCGTCTCGTGCGCGGCGAACCTGCCGAACGTATTCATGCAATAGGGTTTCCCGACGTCGTGCAACAGCGCGGCGAGCCTTACTTTCGGCGGGGCGTACAGCGCGCAGCGCAAGCTGTGTTCGAGGACGTCGTATTTGTGGAAGTCCTTGCGCTGTTCCATCTTGTCGCCCGCGGCGAGCTCGGGCAGAATATAGCCGAGCAAGCCCACTTCTTGCATGAGTTTCAGCCCGCGGTAGTGCCCGCCCTGCACGCCGTATTTTTTGTCGGCGGCGAGGATATATTCGAGCTCCGTTCTTATCCGCTCCGCGGCGATATCCGAGATGAGACGCGCGTTCTTTATTGCCCCGTCGAGGCACTCCCGCGTGGGCGTAAAGCCCGTCTGCGCGGCAATACGGCACAGCCGCATGAGCCTAAGCCCGTCCTCCCCGAACACCTTTACGGCGGGCGCGACGGTGTCGAGTATCTCCCTCTTTATGTCGTCTATCCCGCCGAGGGGGTCTACGAATTCCCCGCCGAGGATGTCGTAATAGACGGC
>CANREX010000080.1 GCA_947629735.1 uncultured Clostridia bacterium | reverse complement strand
TGGAATTCATCTACGCGGTGCTCATGATAATCTATTACGTGGCGCAGGGGCTGATATTTTCGGGCGGCTACGCGCAAGCCGTCAGCGAACAGATGCTGGTGGGCGGGCAGGAGATTCCGCTCTTTACGGGCTATAACATTTACAACTTGCCCGAATCTCTCAATTGGGCGGGCTGGGTGTTCACCTATTTTGCCAACGCGTTCTTCTCGTGGCTCGATTTATTGTGGCTCGTCGGATATGTGTTCATCACGATATCCTTCTTCCAGACTTATTCCAACAGATATTACGTGTTCTTTGCGATAATGTCCGTGCTCTTTCCCATTTCGGGCGTGTTCATGTTCGCAGTCAGGAACAACCGCGGCAAGAACTACATTCAGTATATCAAGGAAAGGCAGTATCGCCAATATCAGCAGTATCAGGAATACATGCGCCAGAACGGCGGGTTCAACAATCAGGGCGGCAGCGGAAGCGGCGACCCCTACAATAATTACGAAAACCGCGGCAGTACGCCCCCGCAAGATCCCTTCGACGGCATGGGCGGCGGAAGCGGCGACGGCTCGTCAAACGGGAATTCTTCAAGCGGGAACTCTTCGGGAAGCGGCTCAAACGACGACCCTTTCTCGGATTTGTGACGTCCGCTTTCTCGGTCGCATAACGGCGTATGACGTCAAGCGAAAGAATAGCGACCTTTAAAAGACTGCGTTTTGCGACAAGCGCGGCGACGTCAAATAAATTTTATCGGCGAATAGCGCCGAAAGGCATATCAAAGCCAATTAAAGGCGGGGAAAAATCCCCGCTTTTTTATTGCGTAAATCTTTTGAGTGTGTTATAATTTCAAAAAATGTATAAGCATAAGTTATAGGAAAGTTATATGGAAGATTTGATTTCCGCAATTTCAACGCCGAACGGCACGGGCGGCGTCGCGATAATAAGGGTGAGCGGCGACGGCGCGCTCGCCCTTGCGGAGAAAATGTTTATCCCTTGCGGCAAGAAAAAGGTCAAGGACTTTGCGCCGAACGTCATGTATGCGGGCAAAATTGCCTGCGACGGGTTCGAAGACTTCGGTTTTTGCGTGTATTTCGCCCCGCCCAAGTCGTTCACGGGCGGAGAGGTGGTGGAATTCCACTGTCACGGCGGCGCGCAGATTGCGCGCGGAGTGCTCGAAAGGACGTTTTCGCTCGGCGCGCGCAGTGCGGAGCGGGGGGAATTCACCAAGCGCGCGTTCATCGCGGGCAAACTCTCCCTATCCTCCGCCGAGGGCATGATTGACATGATAAATGCGGAAAGCCTCGCGGAAGTGCGGGCGGGCAGCCTGCTGTATGGGGAAAAGCTGAGCGGGAAGGTCGCCGCCATTCGCGAAAAGCTGACCTTTTTGCTCGCCTCGATTGCCGCGGATACCGACTACCCCGAAGAGGGGATAGAGAGCGACGAACTCGCGGATATAGGCGAAATGCTGAGCGGCGCGGAGAGCGAGCTTGAAAAATTGGCGGGGGAATACTCCGTGGGAAAACTGATAAAGAGCGGCGTTTCCGTCGCTATATGCGGCAAACCCAACGCGGGGAAGTCCAGCCTTTTAAACGCGCTGTTGGGCTACGACAAGGCGATAGTTTCCCCGATAGCGGGCACGACGCGCGACGCGGTCGAGGGCGCGATTTCAATAGACGGCGTGAAGTACAACCTCACCGATACCGCGGGCATAAGGCAGACGGACGGCGAGATTGAAAATATCGGCATAGAGCGGGCGGAGCGCATAATCAAAAGCGCGGACGTGGTGCTCTGCCTATCGGACGAGGGCGATTTTTCCGCGGCGGACGGGGCGGATGTCTCGCGGGTCATCAAAGTCTTTGCAAAGTGCGACAGCCTGCTGCCTTTCGGAAATTACGACGTCGCGACTTCTTCCCGCACGGGCGAGGGGTTGGAGGAACTCAAAAGGCTTATCGCGCAAAAAGGAGTGGGAAGTTTTTCCCTCGACAGCGCGTACGTCATAGAGGAAAGGCATTACGGCTGTATCAGACGGGCGGCGGAAAAGATAAAAGAGGCGAAAAGTAACGTCGGGAAATTCCCGCTCGATTTGCTCTCCCTCGACATACGCGAGGCGTGGCGCACCCTCGGCGAGATAACGGGCGACACGGCGGACGAGGAGATTATAAACACCGTTTTCGCAAAATTCTGCGTGGGCAAATAATTCAAAACTATGCAAAAATCAGCCCAAACTATGTAAAAATCGGGCATAAACAGTGCAAAAATCAGCCCAAACTTTGCAAAAAACAGGCTTAAAAATTGCAAAAACAAGCCCAAACCATACAGAAAAACAGGCTTAAAACAGCAAAAAAATTAAAAAACAGCGGTTTACGCCTACATATGAGGTAAAAAATGGTAAATTTGGAACTTTACAGGGTCTTTTACACCGTGGCAAAATGCGGCAGTCTGACGCGCGCGGCGGAGGAGTTGTACATCTCCCAACCCGCGGTGTCGCAGGCGGTGAAACAGCTTGAAAGTCAGCTCGGCGTGCCCCTATTCAACCGCACGCACAGGGGAATGGAGTTGTCCGTGCAGGGCGGAAAACTGATATTCAAGCAGGTGGAAGAAGCGCTTGAAATTTTGGAAAATGCGGAGAGCAAAATAGTCGAAATGGGCACGATGCCCGTCGGAACTATCAGAATAGCCGCGACGGACGGCATATTTTCCCACTTGCTTGCGGACAAGATAGTGGAGTTCAACGCAATATATCCGTCGGTGAAGATAGAGCTTGTGACGGGGACATCGCCCGAAACGCTCATGCAGCTCAAAGAAAACAAGTGCGACATAGGCTTTATCAACATGCCGATAGACGACAAGGACGTGCAGTTTACGGGCACGGTGGCGCACCTTTCTGACGTGTTCGTCGCGGGCGGGAAGTTTGCCAATCTCAAAGGGAAGGAGCTGCGGCTTTCTTCCTTGCAGGAGTACCCTCTTATCATGATAGAGGAAAACACCGTGGCTCGCCGCGCGCTCAGGACGTTTCTCGACACCCTCGGGGTGAACCTGAACGCCGACATAGAGGTGGAGAATTGGGATCTGATGATGAAGTTCGCCCGCAAGGGAATGGGCATAGGTTGCGTTCCGCGCGAATATGCGGAAAAGTACTTGGAGAGCGGTGAACTCTTCGAGCTCGACGTCCGCCCCGCCCTTCCCGTGAGGGGAGTGGGTATTGCGCTTCCCAAATTCGTGCCCGCGTCGTTTGCGGTGAAAAAGTTCGTGGATATGTTCTCCCGCGATTTAAAGAAATAAAATAATAAACTTTGTTGCCCGCACGGCTGTTTGAAAGTATGGCGGAAATTGCGCTAAATAAGCGGGAATTTGCGGGTAAAACGCGCGGGGATATAAGGGGATATAACGAAGTTATATAACTGCGGAAATACAAGAAAAAAAATAACAGATAAAGCGGCTTTCCGTGAGTTCACGGAAAGCCGCTTTTGCGCTTTGCAACTTAAAAAATTTCTTGGGCGGTCAAGCCGTCTTTTTTTCGTCTTTCTCCTCTTTTGCTGGGGAGTTTTCTTCCGCCTTGGCTTCTCTGTCGATGATTATATGGCGGGGGCAGACGGCAACGCACGTCTTGCAGCCCGTGCACTTGGAGTAGTCGAATACGGGCAGGTTGTCTACCATGGTTATCGCGCCGTGCGGGCACTTCTTGGAGCACATGCCGCAGCCGATACAGCCGACCTTGCAGGCGTTCATAACGTCCTTACCCCTGCACTTTGACGAGCAGGCGCAGTATACGGGCGCGGAGGCGGGGATACGCTCTATTATCTTTTTGGGACATTCCTTTATGCACGCGCCGCAGCTTACGCACCTGTCGGGGTCTACTTCCGAAAGTTTATCGGAAATCTTAATCGCGCTCTCGGGGCAGACGTTTTTGCAGTCGCCGCAGCCCAGACAGCCGAACTTGCACACCTTGTTGCCGCCGAGCATGGAAGCGTTGCCCGCGCACGTGGGGTTGCCCATGTACACAAACGCTTCGGGCGCGTTCGCGAGTCCGCCGTTGCACTTCACGACCGCTACGGTGCGCTCTTCGTCTTTGAGCTCGATGCCGAGTATCGCCGCTATTTCCGCCTTCTTTTCGGGGGAAGTGACATGGCACGCGGAGAGGTCGCCTTCGCCCCTCGCGAGCTTATCGGCAAACCCCGCGCAGCCCGAGCAGCCGCAGCCGCCGCAGTTCGCCCCCGCGAGGTTTTCGAGTATGTGCGTGACCTTTTCGTCCATGTCAACATGGAACACCTTGCCGACGACCAATATCAACGTGACTATCACGAGGGCGAGACCCGCCAAAATTCCCGCGACTATTCCGACCGTCTTCCATGTGTTTGCGTCCACTGTTCCCAAACTTACGAGAAAATTCATCTTTCAGACCTCCTCACACAATATAGGTGAACACCATGAACGCCATGCAGATGAAACTTGCGGTTATCATGGATATGGGGAATCCCGCGAGGGACTTGCCCACCTTGCAGCAATTCAGCTTTTCCCTCAGCCCGCTCATTATCAGCATGACGAGCGTAAAGCCTATGCCCGAGAACAGCGCGTATAAAACCGCCCAGCCGAAGTTCATAACAAATCCGCTGCCTATAATGCCCGACATATCGCCGATAACCAGCTCGCACACGCCCAAAACGGCGCAGTTGGTGGTAATCAGCGGCAGGTAAATTCCCATCGCGTTATACAGCGAGGGGGAGAGCTTGCGGATTATAGCTTCGAGCATCTGCACGAGGGAAGCTATTATGAAGATAAACACGATGATTTCGAGGAATTGGAAATCCCACCAGCTCAAAGAGGGTATCTTCATGAGGTAATTGTATACGGGATAGGTGACCGCGACGGCGATAGCCATTACCACCGTGACCGCCACGCCCATGCCGAGCGCGGACTTCGTATTTTTGGAGACGCCGAGGAAGGGGCATATGCCGTATGTCTTTACCGTTATGAAGTTGTTGGTAAGGACGGCTGCCAAGATTATAGCAATAAATGTACCCATTATTCAGCCTCCTTTATTTCCGCGGCGGCGGGAGCGGCGGGAGCGGAAGCTTCCGCAAGAGCCCCGCCGTCAAGCAGGTTTTCGCGGGAAAGTTTTAAAGATTTCACCCTGCGGTAGCGCGTTATCGTGCCGAGCACGTAGGTGAACAGCGCGATGCTCAGCCCGTAGATTATGAACGAGCCCGCGGGGGTCGCGAACAAGCCTATGGAGAAGTCCATTATCTTAGCCCCGAACAGCGAGCCGCTTCCGAGGAATTCGCACACGACGCCCATTATCGTCAGCGCCGCCGTGAAGCCCAGCCCCGTGGAGAGCCCGTCCACCGCGCTTTCAAGCACCGTGTGTTTGTTCGCGAACGCTTCTGCCCTGCCGAGTATGATACAGTTGACCACTATCAGCGCGAGGAAGCCGCCCAGGCTGTCGTACAGATCGGGTATGAATTTCTGCATCACCATTCTCGCGAGGGTGACGAGCGTCGCAATTATGACTATATACGCGGGTATGCGCACTTCGTTGGGAATTATCTTGCGGAACGCGGAAATAAGAATGTTGGAAAGGGTCAGTATGACCACGACCGTAAGTCCCATGCCCGCCGCGCTCGAAGCCGATGAAATCAGCCCGAGGGTGGGGCACGTGCCGAGCACGAGCATGAACGTGGGGTTGTTGAATATCAACCCGTCCATGGCTATTTTGCCGTATTTGTTTTTCATCATGCGTTACCCCCTTGCAATACGATTGCACATTCCGCGCCGCGGAACAGATAAGCCGACGCCGCCGCGTATTTCGCCTTGACGTATTCGAGCGCGCCGTTTGCCGCATTGGATATCGCGCCCATGGAGTAGGAAGCGCCCGTCTTTATTCCGTCCATGTCGAACTTTTCAAAACCCGCGGCGTCCTGTTTCCCGACGAGCGTTTGGAGCGCGCCGTCGCTCACTTTCCATATAAAAGATTGGTTGACGTTGCTGTCTATCGTTATCTTTTTGATCTTTACGCCGTCGGACACGTTGGCGAGCACCCAGCAGGTGACCGTGCCGCCGCTGTAACCTTCGAACCCCGTCACTTTCAACAGATAATCGCCTTCGTAGGTGGTAATCTCATAGACTTCCTCTACCCGCGAAGAGGTGAGGGTCACTGAGCTGTCGGGCTCGGCGATGTTGTATTCGACTTCCTCGCCGTATATCTTGGAAATAGCCCTTTGCAGCTTTTCCTCGGCGGAGACAAAGAACAGCGCGTTGCATATCGTAAGCATTACGCCGCAGACGAGCAATATCGCGAGAAGGGTCACAATGCACTTGAAAGCCTTGCTTTTGAAGAACTGTTTTGCCGTCATTTATTTGCCCTCCTTTTGTTTCTTTTGCTTTTTGTAGCCGAAAGGTTTGCGCACGATATATGTGTCGATGAGCGGAACCAGAAGATTCATAAGCATTATCACGAACGAGACGACTTCTATCTTGGTGAAGTATCTCAAAACCGCCGTCAAAACGCCCAGCGCGACATAGTAAACTATCTGCCCGTATAAGCCCTTGGGGGAAGTTACGTAGTCCGTCGCCATGAATATCGCGCCGAACATCAGCCCGCCCGAGAGCATGTAGTCCATAAAGAGGGATATCTCAAACGTGTGCGAACTTGCCGTTGCAAGGCAGACGGAGAGGAAGCAGGAGACGACTATGAACAGTATGGGTTGCCACCACTTTATGACCTTGCGCGCAACGAGGTAGATATATCCGACGATAAGCGCGAGTTTGCAAGTTTCGCCTATGCACCCCGCGACGCCCGTGCCGAGGAAGAGATCGAGCCACGACATCTTGCCCGCCGC
>CANREX010000079.1 GCA_947629735.1 uncultured Clostridia bacterium | reverse complement strand
GAAATTGATTGAAGCGCGTCTTGACCTCGGAGGAGGACAACCCGTCTTTTAAATCGGGATTGAAACGCTCGACCTTGCTGTTTACGTTCAGTCGGCTGTGCCGCTTAAAATATTTTACGATTTTTTCCTTGTTGAAATCTTCGTGCTCTTTCAAATGCCCGTCCGCGCCGTCCGCGCCGTATGCCGAATTGCTTTCCGCGGGCGCAACTTCCGCAGCCGCGACGTTCGCAGCCGCAACTTCCGCGGGCGCAGCTTCCTCGGGTTTTACCGCCGCGCCCGCCTTTTGGGGTACGGTGGTTTTCCGCGCAGATTTCTCGCCGCCATCCGTCTCGCCCGAATTTTCCGATGTCACTTCATTTTCGGTTTTCTCTTCGGGGACGTCCTCTTTCGGCGGTTTTTTTCCGTTAAAGTAGATCTTGCTCATTTATCTCCTCGACGAAAGATAGTTTCATTATTATATTATAACATTTTAATTATATCATACCCGCAACATTTTTTCAACAGTTAAAGCCCATTTTAATTGCAATTACACGATATTTGAATTATAATTATTGTAAATTCAAAGGAAGCGGTATTAAAAATGATAGACATCAACCTTATCAGAACCAATCCGGAATTGGTCAAAGCAAATATAAAGAAAAAATTTCAGGACAAAAAACTTCCCCTCGTGGACGAAGTGCTTGCCCTTGACGAAAAGAAGCGCGCCCTCCAACGCGAAGGCGACGAACGCCGCGCAAAGCGCAACGAGTACGCTAAGAGCATAGGCGCGCTCATGCGTGAGGGCAAAAAGGCGGAAGCCGAAAAGATAAAGGAGCTTTCCAAGGAAAACAACGAAGCCGTCGCGGCAATCGAAGCGCAGACGGCGGAGATAGAGGAAAAGCTCAAAAAGGACATGATGGCGATTCCCAACATTATCGCGGACGACGTGCCCATCGGAAAGGACGACAGCCAGAACGTCCAATGGCACACCTATCTTGCGGCGGAGGAAAAGCCGTTTGAAGTCCCCTATCATATCGACATTCTCGAAAAGCTCGGCGGCATAGATATAGACAGCGCGCGCCGCACGAGCGGGCAGGGCTTTTACTATCTCACGGGAGACATCGCCCGCCTGCACTCCGCGATACTGACATACGCGCGCGACTTCATGATCGACAAAGGCTTCACATATTGTATTCCCCCGTTCATGATAAGGGGAGACGTCGTCTCGGGCGTCATGTCGTTTGAGGAAATGGAGGGAATGATGTACAAGATAGAGGGCGAGGACCTCTACCTGATAGGCACTTCCGAACATTCCATGATAGGCAGATTCATGAACACCGTCATCGACGAGGACAAACTTCCCCTTACGCTCACGTCGTATTCGCCCTGCTTCCGCAAGGAAAAGGGCTCGCACGGGCTGGAAGAGAGGGGCATTTACCGCATACACCAATTCGAAAAGCAGGAAATGATTGTCATCTGCAAGCCCGAAGAAAGCGAGGCGTGGTATGAAAAACTGTGGTCGTACACCGTGGAGCTCTTCGTCTCGATGGGAATACCCGTGCGCACCCTCGTTTGTTGTTCGGGAGACCTCGCCGACCTCAAATACAGAAGCCTCGACGTGGAGGCGTGGAGTCCCCGCCAGAAGAAGTATTTCGAGGTGGGCAGCTGTTCCAACCTGACCGACGCGCAGGCGAGAAGGCTCGGCATACGCTATAAGGATTCCGCGACGGGCAAAAACGCCTACGCGCACACGCTCAACAACACCGTCGTCGCGCCCCCTCGCATGCTTATAGCCTTTGTGGAAAACCACCTGCAACCCGACGGCTCTGTCTTCGTTCCAGAAGTTCTTCGCAAGTACATGGGCGGAAAGGAACTTATCACCCCGCCCGCAAAGAAATAATAACAGCGGGAAATTTAGCAAAAACAGCGAAAAAGCAGTCAAAACCGCGGAAAAAAAATGAAAAAATAAAAAGTTAAAGCGGCGCGCCTATTCGGGCGCGCCGCTTTTAAACCTTATCGGCATTGTAATGCTTTCCAGAATTTCCTTGATTTTATCTTTATCCTCAACTATCCGCCCGTTTTGCGCGCCGCGCTCGCGGTTGTCAGCCTTGCCGCCGAAAAACTCCGTCTCCTCGTCGCCCGTGAGTTTCAGGCACGCTATTTCCGCGGTGAACATGTCGTTTTGCAGCGCGTATTTCACCTGCGCGCCGCCCTCGCCCCTGCAATCGTACGCGTAGACGGTGTTGCAGACCGTATCCGCGCAGTTTTGCGGCTTTTTGACGTCGTTGTAGCGGGAGGGGATATATCTGCCCGAGTAGTCGAAGTACGCCTTGACGTTGCGATACTTGACGGGCATGTACTCCACGCCGTTTTTCTTGGGTATGCGCTTTTTGTTCAGCACGTTTATCGCGCCGAAGTTGATTTTCGGGAAATCGCCGTCTGAAAACAGACTGTATTTTTCTGCGGCTTCCTGCGCAAGGTTCAAAAGTTTTTCGTACTTTGCCGCGGCGAATTTTCTGCCCAAAAAGTTTATTTTTTTGCGCTTTTCGAGCGCGGATTTTGCGATATTCAACGCCTCGCGCACCGTTTCGCCGCACTTGAAATGCAGTTTTGCGCGCGCTTCTTCGCAGAATCCGATATCCGTAACCGTGATGATTTCCACGTCGCGTGTCCTCCGTCGTTCTTACATAATTATACAAGAAGATTTCTTCTTAGTCAATAAATTCAAGAAGATTTCTTCTATTATGGAAGTATGATCGGGGAACGCATAAAGGAACTGAGAGGAGAAAAGGGGCTGACGCAGCAAGCCCTCGCCCGCGATATCAGCGTAAGCCAGAAAGCCGTAGATTATTGGGAGAGAGGGATAAACGAGCCCAAAGCGAGCTATATCGTCAAGTTGGCGGATTATTTCGACGTATCCGCGGACTTTTTGCTGTGCCGACACGAGTTTTAATCAAAAACGCCCACGCATTGTTTGCCTGCGCGGGCGTTTTATGTTATACTAAATGGGAAATGAAACTCGTGTTCTTCGATATCGAATGTGCAAGCGTATACAAATATACCGCAAAGATATGCGCGTTCGGCTACGTATTGTGCGACGAACAATTCAATATAATCGAAAAGCGTGATATTCTCATTAACCCGAAGGGCAAATTCCACTTGACGGGCGAACGCGGGGAAAAGGGCATTGTGCTGCCCTATGAGTATTCGGAGTTCAAAAATTACCCCGTATTCAAGGAAGTGTTCCCGCGGATAAAGGAGCTGTTGGAGGACAGGGACAACCTCGTGTTCGGTCACGCCACCCACAACGACGTGAAATACCTCGATTTGGAGACGAACAGATTTCACCTTCCGCCCTTCAACTTCTTTTTTTCGGACAGTCAGCTGATGTACATGACCGCCATGAACGATTTTTCGCGGCAGTTCGGGCTGGAATACATAACCAAGGATTTGAACGTGGACTTCACCCCGCATCGCGCCGCCGACGACGCGTACGCCACTATGAGAGTGGTGCAGGCGCTCTGCCGCAAGTACGGCTGCGGCTGCGCGGAGCTTGACGGAATTCTTAAAATCAGGCGCGGGAAGATAAAAAACCACAGAATGACCAAGCCTGTCTCCGAGGCGCAGATAGAGTATATTCAAAGCCGCGAAAAGGCGAAAAAGGAGCGCGCGGTAAGGAGAAATAAATTTTTCGTCCACCTCAGCCGCAGGAAAGCAATAAAGGCGGGCGATTTGCGCGGGAAAGTTTTTAATTTTTCCCGCCCTTTGGAGGACGAGATAGAGCTTTCCATTCCCTTCCTCGACGGCATCTACGCGCACGGCGGCACGTATTCCCAAAAGACGGAGGAGTGCAACGTGTACGTCTGCCGCGATGACGACGACACCGTGCGCACCGCGCGGGCGCGCAAAAGCGAGGGGCTGGAAGTTATCACCCCCGAAAGGTTAAAGGAACTGTTGAATGATTGAACTCCCCGAAAAATTTTTAAGCCGCATGAAAGAGCTTCTCGGCGAAAGATTCGGGGAGTTTTTGGCGTCATATGAGCGCAAGCCGTCAAAGGCGATACGCGTCAACACCTTAAAGATAGGCGTCGACGAATTTTTGCGCGCGTCTTTTATGCCCGTGACGGGGCAAGTGCCGTGGGAGAAAAACGGCTTTTACGTGGACGGCGAAAAGGCGGGCAAGACGATAGCGCATGCGGCGGGGCTTTACTATGTACAGGAGCCTTCCGCAATGTGCGCCGCGCCCCTTCTCGGCGTGAAGGGCGGGGAGAGGGTGCTCGATATGTGTTCCGCGCCGGGCGGAAAGGGCACGCAGCTCGCGCAGGCAATGGGCGGCGAGGGAATTATAGTGCTCAACGAGATAAACTTTTCCCGCGCAAAGATACTTTCCCGCAATGTGGAAAGGTTGGGGATACGTAACGCGATAGTAACCTGCGCCCCGCCCGAAAGGATAGCGGGCGCGTTTGAAGGTTACTTCGACAAGATTATCGTGGACGCGCCGTGCTCGGGCGAGGGAATGTTCAAAAAGGAAGAAAACGCCGTAGGTGAGTGGAGCGAAACCGCCGTGCTCTCCTGCGTAGCCCGCCAGAAGCAGATTTTGAAGAGCGCCGACAGGGCGTTGAGACAGGGCGGGGAGATGGTCTATTCGACCTGCACTTTCTCCCGCGAGGAGGACGAGGGGCAGATTGAAGATTTCCTCTCCGAAAACAGCGGTTACGAGGTGGAAAAGAGCGTAAAGCTCTACCCGCACGAGTGCGAGGGCGAGGGGCACTTTGCCGCGCTTCTCAAAAAGACGGGCGAGGGCGGCGACTGCTGCGTGCGGGCGTGCAAGCCGACGTTTGCGGATAAAAAGGCGGTTGCGGCGTATGAGCAATTTGAAAAAAGCTGCCTTAAAACGCGCTTCGAAAGGCTGCACCTTGTAGGCGATACGCTTTTCAGCCTGCCGCAGGACTGCCCGCAAGTCGGTTTGCAGACCCTGCGCCTCGGTCTGCGGCTGGGCACGTTCAAAAACAGCAGGTTCGAGCCCGACCACTCTCTCGCTATGGCAGTGCGCGCCGAGGAGGCGGACTGCATAGAGGTGGACGGCGCGACAGCGCTTTCCTATCTTGCGGGCAACACGTTTCCCTGCGCGCCGTCGCTTTCGGGCTGGAAAGTCGTCACATACAAGAATTTCCCGCTCGGCTGGTGCAAGGCTGTGGGAGGCGTGGCAAAAAACCACCTTCCCAAGGGCGTGAGGATATAGATTGATATCGACCGCGTTCGGCGGGATATTGAGAAGAGCAAGATAACGCTTAACGGGATAGGCGGAGAAGAGGAGCAGGAGTTTAAATTATTGCGGATATAAAATAATGCGGATATAAAATAAGCGGGAGGTGCGCGCCTTGCAAAGGCGCGCACCTCCCGCGCTTAAAAAAACGCTTTAAGCCGTTTGGCTTAAAGCGTTTTTGTCACATATTATTGTTTATCCTCGTCGGAATTGCCTTCCGCAGGTTTGTTCTCTTCGGGCTTTTCTTCAACGGGAGTTTCCACAGGGGTTTCGGCAGGCGTTTCCGCGGGAGTTTCTTCCTTGCTTTCCTCGGCGGGTTTATCTTCCGCCGCCTCGGCGTTGTCCTCCGCAGGCTGTTCCGCTTCTTCGGCGGGCTGTTCCGCTTCCTCAGCGGGCGTTTCAGTCTCGGTTTCTTCCGTTTCCTCGGTCTCTTCGGGTTTATCGGTCAGCAGCGCCTCGTCAACTTCACCTTCTTCAACCTTGCCGTCGGACTTTTCGCCCTCGTTGACTTCACCGTTCGCCTTCACGTATTTGCGCACGTAGCGCTTGTTCTTGTTGAAGTTGTACGTGTTCTTAGCCGAGCTCTTGCGGCGACCGCCGAACTTTTTGTACAGGTCTCTGCCGAGTATCACGATGAGCGCGATCAGTATCGCCACGAGCAGCAGAATGGAGGAGAGCAACAGCCAGAAGTTCACGTCTTCGGAAGAAGTCGTGCTGTTGTCGTCCGTTTCGGGTTCGACAGTTGCCGCCGTTCCGACGCTTATGTCCTTATCGAACAGCGAGTAGTCGGCGAACATATACATTACGCTTTCATTCTCGCTTACACTGTCCTCGACCCTGAGATATGCCAAACTTTCGCTGTAATCGCTGTAATTGTAGGCGTAGCCCGTCTCGTTCTCGCCAGCCGTGTCGGAATTGAAAGGCACGTAGAGGTCGGAATCATACAGAGTGTAGGTGTAGTATTCCGCGATATAGTTGAACGCCTTTTCCCTTACGGAAGCAACCGTCTCGGCGTCGAGCTGCCTCTCGTAATCGGCTATGTTGTCGCTGAGTTTTGCCTGTTCGTCGGTGATGACTTTCCTGTATTCGTCGGCAATCGCGCCCGAATAGTAATTTATGAGGTTATTGTAGGAAGTCTCGTTCAGGCTTACGGAATCGTAGTCGAATAAAACGTAGCTGCCTTCCGCGACGTTTTCCGTCGTCTTTTCTTCGCGGTTGCCGCTCCAAAGTTCCAGCTTGTACGTCTTTTCTTCGCTTCCAGAGTGGAGGAAGAACGTCACGGTCACCCACTTGCCCGCATACTTTGCGATTCCCTCTTCGGTCGTCGCGTCGATGGTGAACTTGTAGGGATAGTCGTTGCCTTCCGTGTTGTCGTATCTGAGCTGCGCCTTCTGCGGATCTACGCCGTAGACGAGCTTTTCGGACGCTTCGTCGCCTACCATATAATAGTAGGTAGCTTCGTCGCCCAAACCTTCGTTGTATTTGTAGACCTTGTTGCCGTTGGCTATAAGGTAGTGGGGCGCGTAAGCCGTGAGCTCTGCGTTGGCGAAGTAGATTTCGCCGTCTGTCAGGTCGTCAAACGCTACCGCATTTCCGCTTTCGTCGTAGTAGGTTATGTCGCCCGCTCTGCTCGGCTCGAAATCGAGGTCGTTGAACTTCTTTTCGAGGTTGTAGAAATTCGCATAGAGCTTGCCGTCGTTTTCAACGCTGTCGTACAGTCCGTCGGAGC
>CANREX010000078.1 GCA_947629735.1 uncultured Clostridia bacterium | reverse complement strand
ATAAACTTCGAGCTGCCGAAAGGGCTTCTCCCCGACATAAAGGCGGATAGCGTCGTGCTCGGGTGCACGCATTACGTCTTTGCAAAGAGGCAGATAAAAGAGACCTACAACTGCAAAATTTTCGACGGAATAGAGGGAACGACCGCCCGTTTGCGTGAAAAGTTAGGGATAGCTGACCACTCTCGGGAAAATCCAGGGATTTTTGACCACCAAGCCTTAAATAGGGCAAATATTACCTTTTTAGGGGGAAATTTTATCAAAAACGCCAAAATTTTTGATAAAATGACTCATGGTTTGTGATTTTCAAACGCGCGTCCAAACTCAACCCGAACCCAAAATCATAAATTTTTAAAACTTTTTTTGTTAAAGTGGTTGACAGTGGTCAAAACGTATGGTAAAATGATTTCACTAACTGACGAAAAGGCAAAAGGACTATGGCTCTGTTGACAGGCGAGTATAAACATCAGCTCGACGCAAAAAACAGAATAAGAATTCCAGCAAGGCTTAAAAAAGAGCTCGGCGACGAGTATTGCTTTGCCAAGGGCGACCATCATTGCCTTTACGTCTATCCGCAGAGCGAAATGGACGCAAAGCTCGAAGCGGTAAAGCAGACCAAACTTTCGGAAGTCGAAAAGCAGAAGAATCTGCGCGCGTTTATGCGCACGATAACCCCCGCGACGGAGGACGGGCAGGGAAGAATAGTTCTCAGTCCGGAGCTGCGCGATCACCTCGCTTTTTCCAAAAACGAAAAGGACATCGTGGTCATCGGCGTGGGCGACAGGGCGGAAATCTGGTCGAAGTCCAACTACGATGCATACTTCGCGGACGTCAGCGCAAATTACGACGACGTAATCGCCAACCTCGATTTTTGATATGCCCGCCTTTTCCCATATCCCTGTGATGAAAGAGGAGTGCATTGAAACCTTGCAAATCAAAGACGGTGGGGTTTACTTCGACGGAACGATAGGCGGCGGGGGTCACTCATACGAGATTTTGAAGCGGAGCGCCCCTTCGGGCAGGCTGTTTGCGACCGACCTCGACGACGAAGCGATAGCGGCGGCGGGCGAGCGGCTGAAAGAATTCGAAGGGCGGTTTAAGATTTACAAGTCGGATTATAAAGACTTCGACAAGGTGTTCGGGCTCGAAGGCGTCGAAAAGGTAGACGGAATATTGCTTGACTTCGGCGTGTCGAGTTACCAGATAGATAATCCCGAGCGCGGGTTTTCCTATTTGAAGAGCGAAGCGCCCCTCGATATGAGAATGGACAGGACGTCGCCCCTCACAGCGGAAACGGTGCTGAACGAATACCCGAAAGAGCAAATAGCAAAAATTTTGAAAGTTTACGGCGAAGAGAGATTCGCGCCGATAATAGCTACCAACATAGAAAAGGAAAGGCAGAAGAGCCGCATAACTACGTGCGGGCAATTCGCGGAGATAATAGAAAAGAGCATACCCGCAAAGTTCCGACAAAACGGACCTGCGGCGCGCAAGAGCTTTCAGGCGATAAGGATAGAAGTCAACGGCGAGCTCAACGGTCTGTACGAATGTGTGACGGGCTTGACGAGAAGGTTGAAAAAGGGCGGAAGGATCGCGATACTCACGTTCCATTCGTTGGAGGACAGGATAGTCAAAAACGCGTTCAGAGAGCTCGAAACGGACTGTATATGCGATAAAAGCCTGCCCGTGTGCGTATGCGGCAAGAAGAAAGAGATTGAAATAATAACCAAGAAACCGATTATCGCTTCCTTAAAGGAAATGGCAATAAATTCCCGTTCAAAATGTGCCAAACTTCGGGTAGCGGAAAAAATAATCTAATGATAAGGCAAAGGAGTAATTTATAATGGCAGCCGAAACACCCGTTTTAGAACGCAGACCCTCGGAAAAACTTAGAATGCCCTTCGGAGCATATCAGTCTTACGAGGACTGCTTTAACGAAGAAGAAGTTCATAATGCGAGAATAAGGGATACTTATGCAAGGCTGATAAATCCTGACAGCAAGATCGAAGATGTCTTTTCCGCAGATTACGAAGAGGAGAGCGAGGTAAGGCAGCCCGAGGAGATAAAAGCCGAAGCGCCCGCCGCACCCGCCCGCCCCTATCTTGTAGAAAACGCGCGTGCGGATTCCATACTTTTCCGCGCGGATCACCCCATAAACAGGGTCTCCGAGCCCGAAGTTATGTCGCATGCGGACGACGACAGCGAGGAGGACAACGAAGATCTCCGCCCCACGCCCACGACTATCCAATATCAGACGATAGGCAAAGCCGAAGCGAAGAGCGAGATCAAGGCTTCCGCGGCTAAAAAGGCGCATATTTTAGGCAAGCGCGAAATAATAATCATAGCGGTGGTCGTCACCGTGATTGTCGCGCTTTTGACGCTCATAATAGTAAATTCTTCGATAATCGCGGGGCTCAACGCAGACATAGCGGTAGTCGAAAACGACATAACGGCGGTAAGGGGCGCGCTCGCGGGAGTAAATACTTCGATTGCCGACCTCGTTCCCGAGTCGGTGCGCGACTTGCTTATTAAATAACGCGATTTGCTCATCAAATAAACGAGCCGACGCGCGATTTGTTCATAAAACAAAACGGAGATATAAAAAAATTAAAAAACAAGGTTTTTCAATAACGGTTTTACAAAAGAGGTTATTGTCAGTGATTCTGGCGATAACCTTTATTTTTTTGGTGATATTCATAAGGTTTTTCTATATTCAGGTCGTTCAAGGCGGGAAGCTCGTCATGCGCGCTACCGATCAGTGGAACAGGGAAATACCCGTCGTTGCCACGCGGGGGAAAATAACCGATGCAAACGGACAGGTACTTGCGGGGAATACGCTTTCGTACAGCGTTTTCGTCCGTCCCAACGCCGTCGTAAACGCGGAGTATTCCGCAACGGTAATTGCGGCGGCTCTCAATCTGGACGCGGGCGAAGTGCTTGAAAAGATAAGTTCGGGCAAGGTGTCGGAGATTACAATCGCGCGGCAGGTAAGCAAGGAAAAGATAGAAAAACTCGCCTCATACGACATCGCGGGGGTGTATTACGCCAAGGACAACACCCGCGTTTATTCCTACGGCGACGCGCTCTGTCAGGTGCTCGGCTTCACCGCGAACGACGGCACGGGGCTGAGCGGGATAGAAAAATACTATGAGAACGTCCTCTGCGGAGTGAACGGTGAAATATCCTTCACGACGGATATAGTAGGAGTGCAGACGGAAGATTCCCGCATACTCTACACGGAGGCGACGGGCGGCAACGAGGTGCGGCTGACAGTGGATATCGACGTTCAGCTCGCAGCGGAAGAGGCGATTAAAGCTGTCTATCTCTCCTCGGGCGCAAAGCGTGCCTCCTGCATAGTGCTCGACCCGCGCGACTTCGGCGTTCTGGCGCTCGTCAACTATCCTTCATACGATTTAAACGACGTGCCGAGAGAGGACATGCAAACCCTCAACGCTTTGACGAGGAATTGCGTGGTGAGCGACATCTACGAGCCGGGTTCGACTTTCAAGGTCGTGACCGCCGCGGCGGACCTCGAAGAGTACTTAAAGGGCAACAAGAGCGCGTTTTCGCCCGAATACATATTCAACGGCAGCCGCACGCGCACGGTGGACGGCACAAAGATTAAGTGCTGGTCGGACCACGCGAACGGCAAACACTCCAACCAGACGCTCGCGCAGGCGCTGAACAACAGCTGTAACCCCTGCTTTACTGACATTGCGCTCGCGCTCGGCAGGGATACGTTTTACGATTATCTCTCGGCGTTCGGGCTGGGCAACGTGACGGGCATAGATTTTTCGGGCGAAGCACTCGGCATGCTCGTTCCCGAAACGCTTGTGAGGGATTGCGACCTCGCGAGAATAGGTTTCGGGCAGACGATAGCCGTCACGGGCTTGCAGCTCGCATGCGCCGTCGCCGCCGCGATAAACGGCGGAAACTACTACGTTCCTCACCTTTTAAAGAGCGTTATTTCCCACGACGGCAAGGAAGTGGAAGTCAACCCCGTCACCTTAAAGCGCAAAGTAATAAGCGAACAGGCTTCCGCAATGCTTGCGGGCATGCTCGAAGGCGTCGTCGCAGAAGGCAGCGGCAAAAAAGCGTTCATTCAGGGCTATAAGGTGGGCGGAAAGACGGGCACGGCGCAAAAATACGAGGACGGGCATATCGCGCAGGGCAAATACGTGTCGTCGTTCGTCGGCTTTTTCCCCGCGGACGCGCCCAAATACCTCGCGCTGATAATAGTCGACGAGCCGCAGGGCACATATTACGGCAGCGCGGTCGCCGCGCCCGTCGCAAAGGAAATTTTCGAGGACATAATAAAAATAAAGGACATCAAACCGTTTGAGTGAGGGGATATATGAAGCTGAGCGAGCTTATAAAGGACTTGAATTATGAGGACATGCGCGGAAACGCGGATACGGAGATAGCGGGGATAGAAATCAACGCGGATTCGGTGTGCGAGGGCGACCTTTTCGTCTGTTATAAGGGGACAAACAGGGATTCCCACGATTTTGCGCGCAAAGCCGTATCTTGCGGGGCGGCGGCGATCGTGTGCGAAAGGGAAGTTGCGGCGGAGGGAATACCCGTCATAATCGTAGAGGATGGGCGCGCCGCCATGACCCAACTCACCGCAGCGTTTTACGGACATTCGGATAAAAAATTAAAGCTCGTCGCCGTCACGGGCACAAACGGCAAGACGACGACTACATACATGTTGAAGAGCATTTTCGACAAAAACGGAGCAAAAACGGGGGTAATCGGCACTCTCGGCATAGCGTACGGTGATATATTTATAGCGCCGGAGCTCACCACGCCCGACCCCGTTTTCCTGCACAGGATATTCCGCGACATGGCAAACGCCGGGGTTGAGTACGTGTTTATGGAGACGTCCGCGCACGCGCTGTACTTCGACAAGATATGCGGACTGCATTTCGAGGCTGGAATTCTGACGAACTGCACGCGCGACCACCTCGATTTTTTCAAGGATATGCAGACGTACGCCGAGGCGAAATGCCGCCTGTTCGAAAGGGGCAGATGCTCGGTGGCGATAGTCAATACCGACGACGAGCTCGGCGCGCAGCTGTTCAACGCGCTGCCCGACGTGCTCAGTTACGGCCTGCACAATCCCGCCGATACGTTCGCGGTGGACATCGTCGGGCGTACCGACGGAAGTTCGTTCGTGATAAATCTCAGCGACGAGATTTACGAGATTTCTCTCAAACTGCCCGCGGAGCACAACGTCTATAACGCCCTCGCGGCGGCGACGTGCGCGCACGCTCTCGGAGTCAAACTTTCCGTAATTGCCGAGGGGCTTTACTCGCTCGAAAGGGTGTCGGGCAGGCTCGAAAGGGTGGCGGTGTACAAGGGCGGGGAAATATTCGTGGACTTCGCGCATACCCCCGACGGGTTGGAAAAATCTCTTTCCGCGCTCAAAAAGCTGTGCAAGGGCAAGCTGTATTGCCTGTTCGGGTGCGGGGGCAACCGCGATGCGGGCAAACGCCCCGTCATGGGGGAAATTGCCGCAAAAAACGCGGATTTCGTTATTTTGACATCCGACAATCCGAGGTATGAAGACCCCTACGGAATAATCTCGGAAATAGAGGAGGGCGTGAAGAAAGCGGGCGGGCAGTACGTGTCTGTGACGGACAGGGAAAGTGCTACCGAATACGCCGTAAACCTCTTATCCGAGGGGGATATCCTTCTCGTTGCGGGCAAAGGCGGGGAAAATTATCAGGAAATCATGGGTATAAAACACAGCTATAACGATAATACGGTAATAAAAAAACTTATAAGCTGAATTATGAAGATATATCTTGCGGCGGCGCTTGCCGCCTTTGCTGCGTCCGCGGTGCTGACCGCCTGCTTAACGCCCCTTTTGAAAAGGTTAAAAGCGGGGCAGTACATTCTCGGCTACGTCAAGGAACACAAGGACAAAAACGGCACGCCCACAATGGGCGGTCTCGCGTTTATCGCTGCGATAATAGTAATTTCCCTCGGCTTCGGCGGGCTGCAAAACAACGTCTTGAACCTCACGCTCGTAATGGTGGGAGGTTTTATGATAGTGGGCTTTGCGGACGACTTTTTGAAGATTTACCGCAAGGAAAACGAGGGGTTGAAGCCCTATCAGAAAATTCTGTTCCAGACGGCTATCGCGCTGATAGCCGCCGTATATTGCTATGTCAATAAGATAACGTCGCTGAGCATACCCTTTGCGGGCGGGCTGAGCGTCAATATAGGTTGGGGGATAATTCCCGTCGTATTGTTCGTCTTTCTCGCCACGGTGAACTGCGTCAATCTCACCGACGGGCTGGACGGTCTCGCGGGCGGGACAAGCCTTGCCTATCTCGCGTTTTTCGGCGCGATGTTGGCGGTGGGCGGACATTCTCTTTCTACGGTTTGCTTTGCCGCGGTGGGCGCGCTCGCCGCGTTTTTGCTGTTCAACGTCAACAAAGCGGCTGTATTTATGGGGGATACGGGCTCGCTCGCCCTCGGCGGGCTGGTCGCGTGCGTGTCGGTGTTCTCTTCAAACACGCTGTATATACCCGTTATGGGAATTATGTTCGTGATTTCAGGTCTAACCGTAATAATACAGGTAATATACTATAAGCGAACGAAGAAGAGGGTTTTTCTCATGGCGCCGTTGCACCATCATTTCCAGATGAAGGGGTACACGGAGTGTAAAATTTCTTACGCCTACGCGCTTATAACCTCTCTTGTCGGAATGTTATGTTTGATTTTTTTGTGAGGTAAAATGTATTACGGCAATCAGAAATTTTTAGTTGCGGGGCTTTCCCGCTCGGGCGAAGCAAGCGCGGAATTTTTGCTGCGTAGGGGCGCGGCGGTCTACATTTACGACGATTTTTCGTCGGACAAGATAAACGAAACTATCGAAAAGCTGAAAGAGAGCGGGGCGACGTCCGTCACGGCTGAAACGCTCGACGAGGCGATAAACGCGTGCGACGTCCTCGTGCTCAGCCCGGGGATTCCGATAGACAACCGCCTGCCCGTAGCTTTCCGCAAGGCGGGCAAAGCGATAATAGGCGAGGAAGAGCTAGGCTCGCTCTATCTGCGCGCGACGGCGGTGGCTGTCACTGGCACTAAC
>CANREX010000077.1 GCA_947629735.1 uncultured Clostridia bacterium | reverse complement strand
AGTTATTCCCTACCACCACCATGGGATTTCTCCACTCAATCGAGCGCGTTGCGCTCTCAATCGGTCGAAATGACAGCATATAAATAGCTCGGCACATTATATATAATTGCGGGAGCTGCAATTACGAAGTGAGTAAACGCAGAGAAGCGAGCAAGACAAGAAAGGTGCGCAAACGACGAAGGGAGCGTACATAGAAGTACGTGACCGAGAGTTGCCGCAGTGCAACAAAGCAAAACGCCGCTTATATGCGTTTACGCGGTAGCTTTGTATTGGGAGAGCCCCGAAGCGAAAACGCTTCGGGGCTCTCCCAATACAAAAAGTGCGGCGATCGAAATCGCCGCACCTTTTTTCTTTTTTCCCTTTACGCCACTGCTTTCTCGCTCTCGGAAGAATCCTTGGAGGACTCGTCGGGGGCGGGGGTTTCCTTCTCTACGTAGTCGGCGGGGTCAAGCGTGATATCGCACGAAAGCCCGCTCCAATCGTTGAACACAAGGGAAATCATAACGCCGTATTCGGTAATTTCCTGCGCCTTAGCGAACGCCTCCACCTGCGCTATATCTACGTAGATAAGGGTGTGTTCGTCGCTTTCGCTGAGTCCGACTATCCTGCAATCTATATTGTGAGGAATTATGTTGCCGCCGTTTTCCGTAACAAGCGAAACTTCAACGGTGAAGCCGTAGGGATGATAGTGATTTCTGAACAGCTGATCATAGAGTTCATGGAACTCGTAACTGTTTCTGTTATAGTTATAACCTATCACATAGAATCCCTCGCTTGCGTAGCCGTCTCTTGTGGTCAGATCTTCGAGAATGTAGCAACCGTCAACGTTCTTTACGTTTTCAAGTCCGCATTCGCTGCAAACATAGCAACCCTTTGCGCTGTCATACTGATAATGATGTCCGTTGTTGTCGCCAAACTCCCTGTCTGCGCCGTTATATCCACATTCCTCGCAAGATACAGTGTAAACGGCGTCCTGAGTGCAGGTAGGTGCGCTGACTATATTCTCGGTCGCGGCGATATGGTCTACGTTATCCTGTTTATCGAATTCGAAATTATCGCCGTAGTTGTCTCCCTGCCTCGAAATGTGTAAAGCGTAATGGCAAGGGTCGGGATCGAACGCGCAGCTTACGGTCGCCGTCCTCGTGGAGCTGACATCGCCGTCAATCTCATACATGATATCGGTATAGTTGTAATTGCCGAGATAGTATCTGCCTGAGAACAAATAATCTGTGTGCCAAGTATGACCAAAGAATTGCGTTCCTATATTTACGTTCTCGCGCAGCTCTTCACCGTAGGTATCGTATGTGACATCCAACTCGCCTGTCTCACGCAAAACATCGTCAATATAATGTTCTGTCTTTCCGTGATAGGTGAGGGGACGGGCAAAGTACACATTATCATCGTGTTGTTTGTCGTCCTTAAAGGTTGCTTCGACAGAGCTTACCGTCTTCTCCGAGTACTGGGTGTAGGTATAGGTTTCTTCTCTATTCCTATTATAGGAGAGAATACCTCTATTTTCAGTTCCGTCGAATTCCTCGTCAATTTCGGTTTCGATTACGCTGTCAGAATAATAATCTTTTTCTTCGGTGTGCCTCTTTACAAGCAGAGTGCGTTCCGAATCCGTGTAATACTCTACAACGGTTTCTTCATGCCCGCTCTTATAACCGCACGCGCTGCAAGACTCAACGATACCGGACTTCCTCGTCACGGTGTACAATCCGCCTTCTGTGCCGAGCACAGGTTCGGTGGAATCGTAATTGGTACTTGTCGGATTCTTATGGCGCGTAGTACTTGTCACATATGTGAATGCTTCAACGGGATTTGCCGTGTTCGTGCCGAACTGATAGGTATAGCGCAGGCAGTAATCGCATACGCTGCCGAAAGGATCGGCTATCCACTCGGCTTTAATCTTGTATTCAAACGGGCAATCGCTTACCGCGCACTTGAATGTCATTTCTCCCGTGCCGTCCGGCAAAATCGTATTACTTGCTTCAACTTCATGCATATCACATTCTATACCGGACCATTCGACATTCGAATACTTGCCGCAAGCGCATGCCATTACGATTATATAGCCGCCGCACTTGCTGCCCAATTCTTTTACGTCGATATATGTCACGCCCGTCATGTGATCATCGGAATGATAGGTGTCGAGCACCTTTCCGCAGTCGCGGCAGATATGGGACACGATTATGCCGTCCTCGCAGGTTTCCGAGCCCTCTTCAAGCTCTACCTTGGTATAGGTATTGCGATGTCCGTTTGTATAATAGCTCTTGTACTCTTCATTGCAGGTTTCGCAGACGTACAGTCTATACCCTTTGCCTTCGCAGCCTTCCGCGGGCACGCTGCGATCTTCGTCGAGCGTGTACTCGTGAGGGGTATCATTCGTGCTGAGTTCCTGCGTTTCCGCCTTGTACCAGAAGCTGACATAGCCGCTTTCGTTTGTGGGCTCATTGCTCGTATCCGCCTGCAACTTGATCTCGCTGACCATGTTACCGTCCTCGTCTACGTACATGCGCATATACCTGGTTATCATTGTCTTGGTCGCCTTGCCGTTGATAGTAAACCTCTGCCAACCGTCGCAAACTATCCTGCTATCGACCAATATCTGCGCAGAGCCGCCGTTCACCAAAATGGTGGTGACTTCTATTTGCTTATTATAGTCTACGTACATGCGGCGAACGCCACCTACGTATTCCGTGCCGCTGCCGATTAAATTATAGCCGCCCCAATCGCGATAAGACGTAAGCGAAAGGATATTGCCCGAGCCGTCGGAAGTGAGTTCCAAAGTATTCGTCCTGCGTTCCCAAGGCCTGATGCCGTACTGCTGAGTATCCGTCTGTGTAGCTTTGATATTCTTGCCGATGCGCACGCCGCGCTGGATCTTTTCAAGACCTTCCTTAACGAAATCCACGTTTATCGTGCCGTTGAACGCCAACTCTACCTGACCTTTGAGAGTGAGCAACACTTCCGACTTTCTGGTCTCGTTTCCGTTGTCATATTCATAGGTGCTCACGGTGAAGTCTTCCGCGTTGAAGGCGAGGAGCACGCTGCTCATATTGCCTTGCTTATCGGTGATGAAGGATACGGACGCCATGTTGCCCGCCTTATCGATATAATCTTCAACCATGGACTGTATAGCTTCGCCCTGTTCGCCGAACATTTCGTATACTACAAGCTGTTCAGCCTGCTCGAAGTAGCCGTCTACCATTGCTATGAGCTGTTCGCCAGCGGTAGGCTGTTCGCCCTCCTGCTCGCCCTCGTCGGAAGGCATAGGCATATATTGCTGAGCGAACTGCGCCAACAAGTCGGCAACCGTTGCGTCGAGAGCGCCGCCTTCCGCAAAGTATTGATCGAGCATAGCGTCCGCGTCGAACTCGGGCGCGCCCATTATATCAATCATTAATGCGTTTATAGCGTCGCAGAGCTCATCGTAGTCGATATCTTCCTCTATTATCGCGCCGTACATAGCTATAACGTTGTAGCCGAGCAAGTTGTCGATACTTTCTTTGATGGAATCGAACGTGCCCTCGCCCATATATTTATCCACTATTTCGGCAACGGTGAGTTCGGAGAGGTCAGCGTTGACTTCTTTAAGCTGTTCGAAGTCGAGGTTGAACTTGTAGCCGCTTTCGGTTATTTCGGGTTCGCCGAAGAGCAGACTTATCACGTTTCCGAGGACGGCGTTTATCGCGTCCTTGTGTCCGCCCGCCAGATCGCCCAAAATGTTCTTACCGTAGCCGTCCATCCATTCGAGGGATGCGGCAATTTGATCGTAGTCGACGCCGTCGCCGAACATGCTGTTGAAGTCGATGACATTGTATTCGCAGCCGAGCTGCGCGTCCTTCGCCTCGTTGGACATGTACAGCTTGCCGTCCTGCAAGATTATCGTAACTACGAAATCGTCCTCTTCGAGCACGGTCTCGACGCCGTTGTAGTTCTGCGTCTGTACGTGCATGTTCGCCCTGCCTGCGCCGAACAGCTCCCCGCCGTCGATCGAGATGAACATTTCGGTGACGTCAATCTGCTTTTCCGAGACAATTACGCCGCTCTGATTTTCATCGAGTATGCCGTTTACATAGATATTCTGAATTTCAACCATCTCGAAATCGGTGAACTTCACCGCAAGCCCCTTGACGTAGAGGCTGGAAAGAAGGTTGTAATAGTAATCGCCGAGCGCGGGGTTGGGAACGTCGCAACGGGTGCACTTGTTGAGCCCGAAATCATGCCCGAGAGCCTTGGTGACGTCCTCCCTCCTTACCGATTTGCACTTGGAGCAGGTGTATTCCGTGTAGCCCTCTTCCGTGCAGGTAGCCTGCTTGACGGTCGTCTGCTTCCAATCGTGATTGCAGCCGTCGCCGCAGCGCGAGCACACGCCGTTCACCATGTTGTGCCCGAGCGCCGCCTTTTCGTCGGTGTTGTTAGTCTTGTATCCGCAGCGCGAGCACTCGTGCGCGGTGTAGCCCTTTTCGGTGCAGGTGGGCGCGACTACCGTATCCACCATGTCGTGCCCGAGGGCTTTTACGGTGTCGGAGTTGACCGTCACGCCGCAGTTTGCGCATTGCTTATGGGTGTAGCCTTCGAGCGTGCAGGTGGGCGCGACAACGCTTACCTGCCACATGTGCGCTTTCTGCGCTTCGACAACCTCGTAGCTTTCGCCACATTCCGAACAATCGTAATGGCTCTTGCCGCTCTCGCTGCAAGTCGCCGTTTTGCTCGATTGCTCGTTGAGAGTCCACTTGTGACCCGTCGCGAAGATAGTCGATACAAGGGTGGCGTCGCAGTTTTCGCAACTTCTTGTAATCTTGCCGTTCACCGTGCAGGTCGCGTCCTGCGTTTCTTCCGTCCAGACGTGTCCCATCGCGGGGATTATCTCGTCTCTTCCCTTGTCTTTGCAGCGGGTGCAGACTTCGAGGTAGAAACCGTTTGTAACGCAGGTCGCTTCGGCTTGCTTTGTGACATAGTTGTGTCCGTACAGCTCGCAGCGCTCCTTAGGGGTCATTCTCGTAACGGTGTAGTAGGAGAAATGCTCCGTCTCGAATACGGCGTAGCCCTTACCGTCTATAACCGAGTAGGTCGCTTTCATGGGTTCGAGCTTGTCGCCGTTTATATACCATATTACTATTTCTTCGGGGTCTTCGCCCGCGCCGAGCGTATAGGGTATCTTTATCGTCACCTTGCCGCCGAACGTGGTTACGGGGGCGTTATCCGCTTCCATCGTGAAGTTGTAGACATCGCCCTGCACGCGCGCCGCCGTTTCGGGGTCGAGCTCTCCAAGCGCGGCGGCTTTGTCGTTTCCTTCAAGAGTGCCCGCCTTTACGTCGACGTTGGTCTTGCCGTCGAACACGCCCTTTGCCGAATTGTCAAAGGAGATGGCGGCGTTGGAAAGTTCGAGCTCGCCGGCGCTTTTAAGGTCCGCCGCGGGAACTTTTGCGCTGTCCGAATCCGACTTGACGACCGTCCTCGTGTGAGTGGCGTTGTGCGTGCACGTGTAGGTAGTTATATTGCCCGCCTTCGTGGGAGTCGTTCCCCACGCGTGCGCGTTTTCATCTGTGTAGCTTTCGGTTTTGACGTCTTCGCAGACCGAACAAGTATATGTCTTTACGCCGGGCGTCGTACAGGTCGCGGGTGTGGTTATCTTCGCTGTATACGAATGTATGTACTCGACTGCGGGCTCGCCGACCGAAATATTTTGGTGACAGGACTGGCACTCCGCGGTGTATGTAAACGTGTGCTTGCATCTCTCTGTTGTTTCGGTCGCCTCAGTCGCTCCGAGGATATGCCCCGTAGCCTTTGCGTAGACTTCCTTTTTATCTGCCGCGTGGTCATGGCACACCGTGCACGAATAGGTCTTTATGCCGTCTTCCCCGCAGCTGACGGGCGTGGTTATCTGACCTTCGTCATAGATATGCCCGCGGGCGGGTTCGCCGGTCTCTTCGCACACTTCGCAGACCTGACCTTCGGTGCAGGTCGCGGCGGGGATATTCCACTTATGCCCCGTAGCGTTGACGATTTCGCTTTTCTGCGATGTGTTGCAGACCGAACACTTCGTCTCGGTGTAGCCCTCTTCAAGGCAGGTGGGCTCAACCTTATTGGGAGTTCCCCAGGTGTGCCCCGTGGCGGGGATCACCCTCGTGTCCGTCTCGTCACAAAGAGTGCACGTCGCGGTCTCGTAGCCGTCCTCCGTACACGTAGCCGGTTGGGTTACGGTGTAGTCCCCGTACACATGAGTGTGCGCTTCGGGGGGAGGATTGTCGTTTTTGTTGCACGAGGATGCTCCGCACGCGGAAAACGCCGCGCCGCCGAACACAGCCCCGACGACCAACAGTAAGGTAAGAATAATCTTTTTCATCCTTTATACCTCTCTATCGAATTTTCGAAAATTTGCGCTTGCCGATAATGCTTTTTTATTTGTTGCGCCTGCAACAAATAGTCCCCATGGGGACAAAAATTTTCACATTACGGACTTTTACAGTTTGAGTATATATCAAAATTTTCCCGTTGTCAATCGTGTGATTAAATTTATTATATAAATTTGTGTTACTTTTTGTCGGTTTTTTGTCGGCATTTTTGACATCTTTATGCTGGCTTTTGAGGGCGTTGCGGAAGTTTAGTGATTAAGAAAATTGCTTTTGCGTATGAGTGTTTTATGTAATTTTGGTCGATTATAAAGGAATTTCTTTTGTCATTAAATTTTTGTCCCGAATCATTATATGCCCGCCCTTCTCCCCTTGCCCCACTTTTTACAAAACTGCGGTCAGGCAAATGTTTTCACAAAGCGGAGTGAATACATTTTTATTTTTTATTGTCATTCTGCCCGAGGGCGTCAGCCCGACGGTTTGTAGAAAATTTTTGCGATTAAGCAAAAATTTTCACAAAGCGAAGTGTTAGCGTAGTCGAAGAATCCGGAATTTCTATGCGCTTAGTTATTTACTTTGCGGCATACCCCAGCCGGACCCATTCGACTTCACTCGCTATCGTTCGTTCCGCTCAGGGTGACATAATGAGGTGTCATTCTGAGCGAAGCACCATAGGTGCGAAGTCGAAGAATCCGGAAGTAATAAGTGAAAACGCCGCCGCTTTGCGGCGACAGGTAAACCCCACACCCTACCCTGCCCTCCCCACTCCCCTCAACCAAGGGGAGTGGGGA
>CANREX010000076.1 GCA_947629735.1 uncultured Clostridia bacterium | reverse complement strand
ATATGGCGACGCCGCCCTCTTCGCGCACGGCGGTAAGCGAGAGAAAGGAAAACTTCTTGCCGTTCTCCCCGCTCTGCAACAGAAACAGCCTTTCGAGCTGAGCCGCGGTGTAGTCGCACTTCTTGAATTTATCGGAAATTATCCGCGCCGCCGCCCGTTTGAAAATCACCCTTTCGGGGCAGAGTTTGATAAGGTAGTTGTCCGCCGAACGGCAAATCGTTATCCCGTCGGAAAGACGGGAAAAATATTCCTCATCCTCGCGCGCAAGTCGGGAAAATCTGTAAATCGCTTCCGCCGCGCCGTGCACCGCGCTTTCAAGCTCGGGCAGAACGCTCAGGCGGATTTTGTTGCGGGTGTAATCGGTTTGAAAATTCGTGCTGTCGGTGACATACGGAATGGCGTTTTCGCGAACGTAGCTGTCGATTTCCTCCCGCGAGCAGGCTATCAACGGGCGGATAAGGTTTAACGACGGCTCGTCGCCTATGCCGCACACGCCGCTCACCGACGCCCCGCGCGCGAGGTTGAAGAGCACCGTCTCCGCGTTGTCGTTCAAATGGTGAGCCGTCGCAACGCAGTCGGCAAAGCCGCCTTCTATCACCTTTTTATAGCAGCTAAGCCGCCATAAACGGGCGGAGTTTTCGTCCTTCAATTCGCCGTCTTCCGCCTTGAAAAAATGCAGTTTTATGCCTTTGCCCCCGCAATATGCCGCGACGAACGCGCTGTCGCGCGCGCTCTCCTCGCCGCGTATGCCGTGGTCGCAATTCAGCGCGCAGACCTCTATTTCATACTCGTCCGCGTGCGCGCAGAGATAGTGCAGCAGAGCCATACTGTCCCTGCCGCCCGATACCGCCGCGCATATTCTCTTGCCCGCATACTTTCCGAGGTCAGCGTACATCTTATTTCTCCGCGCCGCCCATTTACTTTTCGGCGGCTTGTGATTTCGACTTTGTTTGCCGCAACTTGTACGGCGATTTTATCTGCCGCGCCGCTTTTGAAAAAGCGGCGCGGCTCAACGCGTTATTTCAAGCGCGTTTTCAGGCGCGTTTTAATCGCAATTTCGGGCGCATTTTCAAGCGTGTTTTCAAGCGCGTTATTTTTTCGCGATTTTTGCCACACCGCTCTCGATCGCGGCTTCCGCAACCGCCTTGGCGACAGCCTCATGCGCGCGCTTGTCGTAGGCGTAAGGAAGAATGTAATCGCGGGTGAGCTCGCTATCCTTTACGCAGGCGGCTATCCCGCGGGAGGCAGCCATCATCATCTCGTAATTGACGGTCTTTGCGCGCACATCCAGCGCGCCGCGGAAGAGCCCGGGGAACACCAGAACGTTGTTTATCTGGTTGGGGAATTGCGATGAGCCCGTGCCGTGTATGAACGCGCCCGCCTCCTTTGCGTCCTCCACCGAAATTTCGGGGACGGGGTTGGCGCAGGTGAAAAGTATGGGTTTATCCGCCATCGAGCGCACCATGTCCTTGCTCACGCAGTTCGCCGCGGAGACGCCTATAAAGACGTCCGCGCCCGCCATCGCGTCCTTCAACTTGCCGCTTATATGGTTGCGGTTTGTGATAAGCGACAACTCCTTTTTCGCGGGGTTGAGCCTTTCGTCACCCTCGCAGATTATGCCGACGCTGTCGCATACTATCACGTCTTTGACACCGAAGCGAAGCAGGAACTTCGCAATCGCAACGCCCGCCGCGCCCGCGCCGTTGATGACAACTTTGATATCGCTCATCTCCTTTTTTGCGAGTTTGAGCGCGTTTATCAGGGCGGCGGCAGACACTATCGCCGTGCCGTGCTGATCGTCGTGAAAGACGGGAATGTCGAGCTCCTGTTTGAGCCTCGTCTCTATCTCGAAGCAGCGGGGCGCGGAGATGTCCTCCAAGTTTATTCCGCCGAAACTGCCCGCGAGCAATTTTATCGTCTTTATTATCTCCTCCGTGTCCTTTGAGCGAATACACAGCGGATAGGCGTCCACGTCGCCGAACGCCTTGAACAGCGCGCACTTGCCCTCCATTACGGGCATGCCCGCCTCCGGACCTATGTCGCCGAGACCGAGCACGGCGGTGCCGTCGGTGATGACGGGCACGGTGTTCCAGCGCCTGGTCAAAGTAAAGCTCTTTTCGGGGTCTGCCTGAATGGCGAGGCAGGGCTCTGCGACGCCCGGCGTATATGCGAGCGAAAGTTTTTCGCGCGTGTCCACTTCCACGCGGGGCGTTATCTCAATCTTGCCCTTCCACTTTTCGTGCATTTTAAGCGATTGTTCTCTTATGTTCATTACGTTACCTCCGTAAAATTTTCATTCTTTAAAGCGGGTAGATTTCCACTTGCCCATATCTTTTTCAAAGCGGCATTTTTGCTTTCCGCCGCTCGAATATTTATAGCTTTGCGCGGGCGGATTTCCCGCCGCAAAAACCTTAAAAAATTTTCTCCTTTCAATCTTCCTTTACGCGGTTGTCCGTGCAAGTCACGCGGAAGTATTTGAAAGTGGCGGAACCCACGCTGTCCTGCGTGGATCGGGCATATATGCCTATCTTTGCGCCCGTCCACACGCCACGCTCCGCGTAGAACACGTGTGTGAACGCCCTGCCGCCGAGCGAAAATTTGTATGTGAGTTTATCGGGTTTTTCGAACTTGGCGGAGAGTTTGAAGTCCACGTATTTTTCGTCGTAAAGCTGACTTCGCGCCAGCGTTTCGTCCTCCTCGCCGCCTATGCTGCCCTTGCGGATCTCTATGTAGTTGCGCCCCTCTTTTCTGACTACGCAGACGTAGGCGTACTCCCTGCCGAACACGGTGAAACCCGCCTCGTCGCCGTCGCACAGCAAATCGAGCTTGCAGCGCGCGCTCACGGCGAAATTGCGATAGACAATCTTCTGCATGAAAAGCCCGTAATAATCGGAGAGCGCGGCGGGCGCGAAGTACAGGCAATTCGGCCTCAGCCCGCGGCGAAGCTCGTACATTCCCTTGCGCCTGTTTGCGGGCGTCTGCCAGACGAGCGAGAGGGTATCCGAATCGAATTCGTCGCTCGACTCTATCCTTGCGCCCGTGACGACGTCCACTGGATATTCCCCCGTCTTTACGGGAGAGCCCATGTTGTCGCCCTCCGCGACTTGCCCCGTTATCACCCAATCGTCGCGCCATATTGCGGGCTGTAAGTGCACGACCCTGCCGTACGCGCCCATGTCCTGAAAGTGCATGAACGCCCAGCGTTCCCCGCTGTCGTCGAGGTCTATAAGCGCGCCCTGATGAGGTCCGTTGACGTCCGTATCGCCCTGCGCCATTATTATCTTCGTCTCGTAATCGCCGAACAGCTTGCGCGAACGCAGCGCGACCTGCCAGCCCGTCCGCACACCGCCCGCGGGCGCGAGGATATAAAAGTACTTGCCGCGCCTGTAAACTTTCGGACCTTCTATCTTGGGGGCGATGTCGCTGCCGTCGTAAATTATGCTGTATTTTTCCGCCGTGCGCGAAAGCGTTTCGTCCGTCTCGAACGCGGCGAGCTTGGAATTAAAGCCTATCCTGCTCTTCACGAAAGCGAACACGACATAGCACTTGCCGTTATCCCACACGGGGCAGGGGTCTTCATAGCCTTTGCCCAAAAGCAGGGGGCGAAGCGGCGACCATGCGCCGTGGATATCATCCGTCTCGGAGACGAATATGCCCTCGTCGGGGAAAGGAATGAGGCAGTAAAACTTTCCGCCGTGATAGCGTATGGAAGGCGCCCACGCGCCCTCGCCGTGCCGCACATTAGCGAACTTGTCGAACGGGAGATAGTCGAGGACGTAATTTATAAGCTCCCACTCGACGAGGTTTTTGGAGTGGAGAACGGGAACGCCCGGGACGTGGTTGAAGCTCGAAGCTACCATGTAGAAATCTTCCCCCACGCGTATTACGTCGGGGTCGGAATAGTCGGATAAAATGACGGGATTTTCGTATTGCATGGCTTTAAATTCCTCTATACTTAAATACTACCACAAACGGCGCGAAAAAGCAATATTTCGCGGGCAAAACTTGCGCTTTTAAAACGCCTTTTGCTTTAACTTTTTATGACTTCTTTTAAAGCCGACTTTCTGAATTGCCTTTTAAAGGTCGTCTTGAATTATACGACATCGTTTTGAATTATTTTAAGCCGCGTTTTTAAATTGATTTCGGAGATATCGTTTTGAAATGCCTTTTTTGATTTGTTTTTTGAATTTGCCCGCGCACATTTTTTTCAAACGCTTGAAAAACGCGGGCGGACATGATACAATACGGGCGTACACTTCGGAGGAAATTCTATGGAAGATATTGAGCGCGTCGTCGCCGACGAAAGGCAGATTGCAAAAAAGGTGGAAATTGCGGCGCGATGGCTGGACGAAAGATTTGCAAAGGCGGTCGAGCCCGTCGCGATATGCGTGTTGAAAGGAAGCGCGTTTTTCTTCTGCGATCTCGTGCGGGCGATGAAGACGCCCGTTCTGACGGAGTTTATAACGCTCTCTTCTTACGGCGACGGGACGTGCAGTACGGGCGCGCCCAAACTTGTCGCCGACCTCTCCTCGCCTGTCGCGGGAAAAGACGCAATTATCGTCGAGGACATAATAGATTCGGGCAACACCCTCGTCCTGCTGAAAGAGCTGCTCTTTGAGCGCGGAGCAAAATCGGTGACTTGCGTCGCGCTTTTCGATAAGCCCGCGCGCAGGCAAAAGGACGTCAAAGCCGACTTCTCCTGCTTTGAAACGGGCGACGAATTTTTGGTGGGTTACGGGCTCGACTACGCCCAGCGCTATCGCACCCTGCCTTATGTGGGCGTTCTTAAAAGGGAAGTCTATGCGGGCAAGAAATAAAGTTTTTTGCGTTTTTAAAGGCGGCGCGCGAAGTTTCGCGCGCCGCCTTTATCGTCGTCAAATTTATTGAATTTTTTTATTGATTGCGGCATATTACGGGGTCTACGCCCTTTTCAGTTGCACATTTTTATCTGCTGCCCGTGTATGAGCGGATAACTTTTGAGGTCGCTTCCGTCTAAATTCTCCCTGTGCATATCCACGCCCGTAATGCGGCTGTTTTCATAAGTCGTGTAATAATATATCCCGCGGGTAGCGTTGCAGCAGGAAGAATAAATCGTGTACTCGAAGCCCTTTTCCACCTTGCAACACCCCTTTTGCTGCGCGACCGAGCCGAGTATATGGAAGAATTGGCTCACGCTCTCGCCCTCGGATTCCCCGCACACCGAATTGAGCTTTGTGAACGCCGCCTTGACAAACCGCGAAGCCGAGGAAAGATCGCCCGGAAGTCCCACAGCGCCCATACCTCTGCTGTACGGCTTAATGTCCAAATCGGGCGAAAACGCGTTCTTAGGCTCATCTCTCGTCAGTCCCATGTAGTTTGCGAGGTTGAGCATGTGGTAGTCAAACGGCGGATTATTCGTAAGGACGCCTACGGGGTTGTCGTAAATTTTCAGTCCATCTGCCAAGGGTTCTGCGACTATACTCTCCTTTGCGTCGGATATCAACCAATGCAGCGGCGACAGGGGCAGCGACGGGCTGAAATCTTCCTTTAAAACATTTATGCGTGAAAGCGCCGCACGCGCCTCCGCCACGCTCGCGCAGCTGCCCAATATTTTGGGTATCAGCTCGAACGGGGTGACGTTTTCCCGCGCGCCGTCGTACGGTTTGTACACCGCGTTGGACGGGAAATTCAGCCCCGCCATACTCAGCCCCTTTTCGTTCGTCGCGTCGTAATAGAGGGGATAATTTTCCTGCACGAACGCCATTCCTATCATGGCGTAGCGCGGTTTGAAGTCACCCGCCTTCCGCATATGAAAGACGTAATTTCTCGGCGTTATCGTTACCGTCTCGTTGTACGAAAATTCGTAGTCGAGATTGCGCCCGAAGTAGCTGTCCTTACTGTTGAATGATACGGCTGTGCACATGTTCCTAATCTCCTTTTTGTTTGTGTGCTTGTTTGTTTATTTGTTGCTTGTATGCTTGGCGGGTTTTGAAAACGGTTTGGGAAAGCGTCTTAGGGGAAACGTTGTTGCCCGCTTATTATTGCTTATTTAGTTATTGCCCCTAAGTTATTGCCCCTTGATTATTGCCATTTGATTATTGCCCGCCCGACGGGTTTTACACGCGCCTTTGCTCTATCGCTTGCAATATAATCGGATATCCACCGAAATAGTTTGATACCCGTCCGTTGATATTCACCCCTCTTCGACGCGGGATAACGGCGGATAAACGGCTTGTTTTAGCGCAGAAGAAGGTTGATGTCACGCCCCGACTTAAAAATTTTTTACATTCGACAGTTTAACATATGCGGCGGCAAAAATCAAGCCCCGACCGCCGTTGCTTGCTTGTTTTGGGAGATATTCATTTAGCGGCGAAAAGCGATTTGAACGCGTGTGGAGCGGGTTTGACGTCTTCCCGCCGAAAATCATTTGACAACGCAATTCTTATTTGTTAAAATACTTAGGCTTGAACAGCTGTCCGACCTTTAATACTTTTTGGAGAGATGGCAGAGTGGTCGATCGCGGCGGTCTTGAAAACCGTTGAAGTTCACGCTTCCGGGGGTTCGAATCCCTCTCTCTCCGCCATTAGCACCCAATTTGAACCCAAGCGGTTCAAGTTGGGCGCTTTTTCTATGTTCGGGGCTTTTCAACTCATCGAGTTCATCCTTGTCGAGTTTTACTTTGGTCGGCACATCGGGCGAAGTGTTGTAAAAGATATAAACGCAGTCATCAAAGAGAACAACACGATAGATGAACGAGTTGAAAAATTCGTTTTTCTCTTCGTCATTTTGGTATTTCTTCCTTGCAAAATAGGTTAGAAATGCCTTTACTGTTTCATATTCAAGCGGTTGAATTTGTCGTGCCTTTTCCAATGCGATCTTCTCTTCGAGAATGTCATTTTGCTGTTCCAAAGCAAGCAATCTTTCCTTCGTGGACTTTGTAACAACTCCCTCGGCAATGGCGTTCAAAAAGCCGTTTATGGACTTTTGCACTTGCCGTTGCTCCTTTTCAAGCAGAGCAAGCGAGTCGGATTTTGTAATGTTGCTGTTGAATTTCTCCACGACCGCCGAGGCGATTTTTTCTATCACCTGCGGTTTCAAAACGTATTCTATTGTATTTTCAAAGACGAGGTTTTCGAGCTTCTCTTTTGTAATGTTGCTCTTGTTGCATTGCTCTTTGTTCTTCTTGCG
>CANREX010000075.1 GCA_947629735.1 uncultured Clostridia bacterium | reverse complement strand
CCCGTCGCCCCACTGATAGGTCGCAAGGTTTGTGACTATCGAGGCGTTTGCGGGGCGCTTCTCGCTGCCGTACTCGTAGGGGTCTATCTTGTAGACCTCGCTGCCGTCCGCGCGGACGACGAGGTATTTGTACTTGACGCCCTCGCACATGCCGGGAACGAACAGCTCCCATATGGCGTCGTCAACCTTTTCCATGATGTCGCGCCAAGGCGTCCAACCGTTGCCGTCCGACACAACGCAGACTGCGCGGGCGGAAGGCGCCCAGAGCACGAAATGCGTGCCCCATACGCCGTTCACCTCGCGTATATGCGCGCCCATCTTTTCATACAGCTCATAGTGCGTGCCGTGATGAAAAAGATACCTGTCGTAGTCGGTAAAAAACCTGTTTTCCATAAAAAATTTCCCCCTGAAAATTGTATAAAAAGCGGTCGTAGACCCCTATATATGCCTTAATCAATGCTCCTCGCGTACACGCAGCCGCTCTTGGGAGGCAGGCGCAGGAACATTCTGCCGAACTTAGTCTCCGCGACGGGCTCATACCAGCCGTCGCCCACGCTGTAACAGAGCGACCAGCTCTGATTATCCCTGCCGGAAATCTTCCAGACGGGGACGTTCAGGCACACTTCCTTATCGCCGCTGTTTATCGCGACGATAGCGCTGTCCACCTTGTCGAAACGCCCGTAGACGATATAGCCGTTGCCCGCGTCGAGCCTTATCAGCGAACCTTCCTTTATGCAGTGCAATTTCTTGCGGAGAGCGATAGCGCCCTTGTGGACGTCGTACACCTCCCAATCTTCCCTGCCCCAGGGATATGTCCGCCTGCTGTCGGGGTCGGTCCAGCCGACCTGCCCGACCTCGTCGCCGTAGTAGACGGCGGGGCTGCCCGGCCACGTCATCTGAATGAGCACCGCGAGGTATAAAACGCGCTTGTCTATGCCGGCGCCCGCAGCCTCGCCGCCCATCGATTTGAGCGTTCCCACCGTGCGGTTTGTGCGGGTGAGAAAGCGGGAATGGTCGTGGTTCGAAAGCTGGTTTATCGCGCAGTCGAGCGCGGGGCAGGTGAAGTGCGCCATGTTCTTGTAGATGCTGTCGAAGAAGGCTTTGCCGTCGTTGAGCTTTCCGTAATCTATCGCAGTGGAGTGCTTTTCCATGCCCGTAAGAAACCACGTGACGGGCTCCATGAACGCGTCGTAATTCATCACCGAATCCCACTCCCCGCCCTTGAACCACTTGACGGGGTTGCCGTAGTGCTCGGCGAAGATAAACGCCTGCGGATTTGCCGCCTTGACGCGCGATGAGAACATCTTCCAGAACGCGTGATTGAACTTTTCGCTGTGCCCGAGGTCCGCCGCCACGTCCAGCCGCCAGCCGTCGGCGTTGTAGGGTGCGGACACCCACTTTTCGCCCACCTTTAAAATGCTTTCTGTGAGCTCCGCGCTCTTTTCGTAGTTGAGCTTGGGCAAAGTCTTATATCCCCACCAACCTTCGTAGTCGCTGTCCGCCTTTTTCGCGCTCTTGAATTTGAAATAGCTCCTGTATGGGCTGTTCACCGATTGATACGCGCCCTTTTCGTAGCCCGCCTTGTCGAGGTAAACCCCCTCCCTGTCCATCCACTTGTGGAAAGAGCCGCAGTGGTTGAAAACGCCGTCCACGACAACCTTTATGTCCTTTGCGTGCATCTTTTCAACGAGAGAGGCGAAGTATTCGTTCGACTTTTCGAGGTTGGTCTTATCCGTCACGCGCCTGATATATCTCGGGGCGTAGCCGTTGTGCTTTTCCCAGCCGAGCATGGCGTGGTCGTAATCGTTTTCTATTACGGCGAGGTGCGGGTCTACATAGTCGTAGTCCTGCGTGTCGTACTTGTGGTTGGAGGGCGAGACGAATATCGGGTTGAAGTACACCGCCTCCACGCCCAGATCTTTCAGATAATCGAGCTTCTGCTCCACGCCCTGCAAGTCGCCGCCGTAGAAGCAGTTGACGTCCAACGTCTCGGGTATCTTGTACCAATCTTCTATCTTGCGGGAATGACCGCCCGTATAGTAATATTCGTTGTTTTTGACGTCGTTCGAGGGGTCGCCGTTGCAGAATCTGTCGCAGAATATCTGATAAAATACCCTGCCGCGCGCCCATTCGGGCACTTTCACGCCCGGCACGAAGCCGAAGTTGTATTCCTCCTGGTTGTTCGTCACGCAGCCCAGCCTGTTGTAGAACACCTCGTCGTCCTCGTCGGTTATCATAAAGAAATATCCGACGGGCTTATCGCCGCAAACGAACGTAAGCGAGAAATAATCGAAAAAGCTGTCGGGGGCGACTTTTTTCTTCTTCATCACCCGCTTTCTGCCGTTGATTATCGCATACACCTTGGATACGTCGTTTTTAAGGGCGCGGAAAGTAAGCGTCACCTCGTCGCCCGCGCAGGGCTCGTAAGGCGTCTTGAAATTTTCCGTCTCGTCGGTAAATAGAGCTTGTCTGTTTATCATATATGTCCAACTTATCTTATTTTTACCTTTAAATTATAGCACCGCCGCCGCGCAAAGTCAATACGCGATTTGATTTAAAGTGGCGAAAGTGCGCATAAAGACCTCTCCTTGGTTTGACTTGCTTCCGCCGTTGTGTTAATATTGTACGGAAAAAGCGATTACAAGGGGAATTGTCACATGCGGAAGGACGACAGCTTCGGGCAAACGCCGCAGGAAACCGACGGACAAAAGGATAATTTACAGGGCGGAAATTTACAGACGGCAAACGCGGTTGACGTCACGCAAGCCGCAACGCAGGACGGGGCGGTTGACGTCACGCAAACCAAAAACGCCGAAGGCGGGAAAACGGAAGGCGCAAGCGTAGGAACGGGCGGCGCGGTGAGCGGCGGGGCGCAAGATAAAAAGCGTACGGCTTTGCAGACGGCGGAGCATTGGATACTTTTGAATATCGGCACGCTGCTACTTGCGGCGGGCGTGTACTTTTTCAAGTCGACCAACCACTTTGCCACGGGCGGAGTTTCGGGTATATCCATAATTTTAGCCCCCTATATCCCCTATCTGAGGCAGTCCGACCTCGTCATGATAATAAACGTCGCGCTGCTCGCGATAGGCTTTATATTCCTCGGCAAAAAGGTGCTATTCCAGACGGTGTACTGCTCGCTCGTCTATTCCGCGGAGAACATGCTGTTCGAATGGCTCGTTCCCCTTGACGCGCCGCTCACCGACCAGCCGTTTATGGAGCTCGTGTACGCGATGCTTCTCACGGGGATAGGCAGCGCGATAATATTCAACTGCAACGCGTCCTCGGGCGGGACGGACATCGTCGCGCTTATACTCAAAAAATACACAAAGCTGGACACGGGCAAGGCGCTGCTTCTGACCGATTCCGCGATAGCCTGCTGCGCGTTTTTGTTCGGCGTTCAGGCGGGGCTGTATTCGCTGCTCGGACTGTTCGCAAAGGCGTTCATAATAGACGGCGTAATAGAAAATATAGGCAAGTCGAAGTACATCACGATAATCACTTCCACCCCGCAGCCCGTGGGCAGTTACATCATTGACGTCATGAAGCGTGACTACACGGCGTACAAGGCTGTCGGCGGGTACACGGGGAACGAAAAGACTATCCTTATAACCGTGTGCAAGCGGGGCGAGGCGCTTAGGCTGAAAAGCAAGGTGAAACAGCTCGACGCGCAGTCGTTTGTCATCATAACCGACGCAAACGAGATACTCGGCAAGGGGTTCAGGCAATCATAGCATAATAGAATTTACGGTGATTTCCACCGCGCTTAAACGGCGGGAAAAGACTTTGACAAAGGCTTAAATAAGGCGATATTATTCCCCCGATTGAAAGTCGGGAAAAGGCGTTGGAAAAGGACTTTGAAAGGGCGGAAAATTTGAGTGCAAACGCGATAGACCCCGCAATATGCGGCGGATAATATAAAAATTCGGCAAAATACATGGCGGCGCTCCGAAGTTCGGAGCGCCGCCCGCCGTTTGATTTTTTAATCGTCCGATTACGCGTTCTTGACGAGGGCGACCGCCTTCTTCGTCGCTTCCTCGATCTCCGCGGGAGTGCCCTTCATCATCCAGCTGCCGCCGCATGCGAGGATCTTGTCGTATTCCAGATACTCCAAAATGTTGTCCGCGGAAATGCCGCCCGTAGGCATGATTTTAAGGTAGGGGAACGCCGCGCAGATAGCCTTGATGGTCTTCAAGCCGCCGTAGTTGGAAGCGGGGAAGAACTTCAATGTCGTAAGACCTTTCGCGATAGCCGCCATGGCTTCCGTGGGCGTCACGATACCGGGGAGATAGAGCATGCCGTGCTCCGCGCAGCAATCGGCGACTTCCTCCGAGAACCCGGGGGATACGATGAACTTAGAGCCCGCCGCAATCGCCTTTTCGCACTGTTCGCGGTTGATTACCGTGCCCGCGCCGACAAACATGTCGGGGAAGTTCTTTACCGTCAGCTTGATGGCTTCTTCCGCGCATGCGGTGCGGAAGGTTATCTCCGCGCAGGGAAGTCCGCCTTTGATGAGCGCCTGCATCTTGGGCAGCGTCTCTTCAAGCGTGTTGAGTACGACTACGGGTACTATCTTCATTTTCTTGATTTGTTCGATTTTTTGTTCGTTGGTCATTTTACGCCTCCAAAACGTTTTTTTTATTTTTTCCGGACTTTATTATATCACACGCCGATTGCGATTTCAAGGGGCTTTTTAAATATTTTGGATAAACTTTACTCCCTCTCCCGCCCGCACATATGAGTGCGAAAAGTTGACATCTACCCCGTTTGTATGTATAATTTAATGGCTATGAATGGTGTTACGGACGAAAAAATGCGCAAGGCGCTGTATCTTGCGCTGAAAATTTGCGTTGCGGTCGCGGCGGGGTGCGCGTTTTTGCTCACGTTTACCGTCTCCGATTACTACATATTCAACCGTATAGGCGAATACGGCTTTTTCTTCTGCATAAGTCAGTGGTTCAAAAAGGCGGGGCTTATAATGCTGCTGCTCGGCGCGTTCTTCGCCTGTAAGGGGTGCAGACAGATCGTCAAGTACTTTCTGCCGCTGTTCGTCATTTTGAGCTGCGCGCTGTTCGGGGGATTCTTCGACGCGACTCCGCAGACGGTGACGACGGACGACGTCATCTATCAATCGGTAAATTTGTTCTTCCCCAAGTGGCTGAATATCGCGCTGTTCTTCTTGCAGAACGCGCTGTACATAGCCTGCTGCGCGCTGCTGTTTGCGCTCGACGGGTTTAAAATCGACGTCGTCTCGCTCGCCGCTATCCCGCTCGCCGTCCTCGCGGCTATGCCCTTGAACCTTTTCGAAAACTTCTTCGACATTGCGAAAGTGCCCGCGGACTCCTTCCTGCGGTTCAAAAATTTCACGATATGGCACTTGCTCGCGATAATAATACTGATAACCGTGACGGTGAGCCTATACAACTTCCTCAAAAACAAGCCGAGAGAGAGACAGGATAAATACCTCGCGGCGATCGCGATAACCCTGCTTTTGCAATACCACTCCAAGGACAGCATGGTGCTGGGCGACGGGTACAACGTCTACCACACTATCTTTGCCTGTCTCCCTCTTTTTATCTGCAACATAGGCGTATACGTGGCGAGCATTTCGGTCATCGTCAGGAAAAAAGCACTGTACGCGATATCCTTTTTCGTGCACGCGGTGGGCGCGCTGACGGTGTTTGTGTACTTCGGCAAAGACGAGATGAGCAACTACGGGATATTTTGCAGCTACTCCATTTTGTACTTCTGCTTGACGCACTGTCTGCTGTTCGCGCTGTGCGTTCTGCCGACCGCGCTCAAACACTACAAGTTCGCTATCAAAGACTGCATAATTCCCCTAATCTACTACTTCATAGTAATAGTGATAGCCTCGATAGCGAGCACGCTCGTCTCCTACGCTTCGACCACGTGGACGACGGCGGACGGCGTACACCTCACTCAGCCGCTGACACCCAACTACGCGTTCACGCAGGTCAATCCGCTGCCCTTCGATGTGCCGAATTTAATACCTTTGGGCGGGGCGTTTGCGTACATAAATCTGTTCTACGTGCTGCTCGTGTACGTCGTGTACGTCTGCCTGTTCTTCGCGTTCTACGGCTTATACAGGGCATATCTGCCCACCTTTGCGGCGGTGAAGGGCGCGATCGCAAGGCGGGCGGCGGCGAAAAACGCGGGCGGAGAAGTTTCTCCCTTGGCGCAGGCGGAAGCCGCGGCGGCAGACGGCGGGAATGTGGATGTCCCCGAAGCCGAAGATAATGCAACGGCGGATAATACAAAAGAGGAAGACAATGCGGACAATAGCGGGAATGACGACGAATGAGCCTATTTGATAATTATGTTAAAAGCGCGCCGACTCAAACGTTGAGTCGGCGCGCTTTTTTGCGCTGAAAAATTCAAGCCTGTCAGTGCATTTCCGCAGCGGTGGCTTCGCGGTTCTTTCTTTCCTTCTTCTCGTTCGTGAACATAAGTCCCCTGCCGGTGATCATCGGCGAAATGATGAGCCACAGGCAAGCGAGCGCGACGAGCACGTAAACGGTTATCGCTCCCGCGGTGCGCGCGCCGCCGAATATCCAGCCGACAAGGTTGAAGTTGAATATCCCGAACAAGCCCCAGTTAAGCCCGCCGACTATGGCGAGTATATAACTCAAAACGTTGAAAAATACCATAAAACCTCTCCTTTAAAAGTCTTATGATAAGTTTGCGCAACGCTTTTGAAAATTATGCAAAAAAGTCAAAGACCCGCACATATGCCTGAGTTATGTGGAAAAAGGGTTGGTGCAAATGAACGCGCCGCACTTTTCTTTTCCCTCCGAAAGTTTGACTTTTTCGGAGATTTCCACCCCGCCTACTATGAGCACATCTTTCCCCGCGCAGAGAAGAGGAAGGTTCGCGCGCATGCTCTGCGGGACTTTTTTGTCGGTGAGATAGTCCGAAAGGCTCACCGTTCCGCCGCCGAATTTCGTAAATTTATCCCCCGCCTCGCGCCGTCTTACAACCGCGCCCGCGGGAATCTTGTCTATGTCGAAATAGAGGGTTTTCTCCCTCCCCGATTCTTCCCGCACTTTCATATCCCGCAGAAATTCCGACCTCTCCACCCGCACGGCATAGCCCGCGAAGAGCGCCCGCCCGCATTTTAAAAGCTCGGAAAAATCGAGCCGCTCCGCCGCG
>CANREX010000074.1 GCA_947629735.1 uncultured Clostridia bacterium | reverse complement strand
AAAGCGCGCTGTGTTTTGCGCTCGCGGAGGTAGTCGCCAAGCGGCTGGGCGGCGACAATATGGACGAGGTCAAGGGGCGCTACCGCATGCTTCCCAACTGAAAAATTATGGAAACGATAAGAATTTCAACGCCGTCATCACACAGCGAAATTATATGCGGCGACAGCGCGTTCGAAAATTTTACACGGGAGTTCGACGGGCAAAACGCGTTTGTCGTAACCGACGGCAACGTTTTTTCGCTGTACGGCGATTTATTGCAAAAAAGCCTGCCCAAAGCCGAAATTTTTGTGATAAAAGCGGGCGAAAGCAGCAAAAATCACAGAGTTTTGCTCTCAATACTGCAAGGCATGGTGAACGCAAAACTCACCAAAAAATCGCGGGTTATCGCATTCGGCGGCGGAGTTGTGGGCGACATCGGCGGGCTTGCCGCGTCTTTGTATATGCGCGGCGTGGAGCTCGTCCAGATACCCACGACCCTTCTTTCGCAGGTGGATAGCTCTGTCGGCGGCAAAACCGCGGTGGATATGTGCGGCGTGAAGAACGTCATAGGCACGTTTTATCAGCCCGCGCGCGTTATAGTCGACCCGCTCTTTCTCGGCACGCTTCCCAAGCGGGAGTTAAGGTGCGGGCTGGGAGAAATCATAAAATACGGCGCGCTCGACGGGGAAATTCTGCAAAAAATCGCTCAAAACAGCAAAAATCTGTTTGATTTCGGCTTTTTGAAAGGCGTTACGCCCCTTTGTATAAAGCACAAGGCGCGCGTCGTCGCAATGGACGAAAGGGATGAGAACGGCGCGAGGAAGTCCCTCAACCTCGGTCACACGACGGGGCATGCGTTCGAGCTGACCTATAAACGCCGCTCGCACGGCGAATACGTGCTGATCGGAATGTTTTACGAGCTGTTTATCGCCTGCAACAACGGCGTTTGCGCGGGCGATTACGCGGATAAATTGCGCTCGCTAATAATGCGCGCGCTCGGCAAAATTCCCGCCCTTGACGAAGTTTCCGCGGCGAAGTATGACAAGAAAAACAGCGAGCAGAGCAAGATTTCCCTCGTCGTGCCCAAACGCGAGGGCGAATGGGCGGAAATCACCCTTAATTTCGACGAATATGCGTCGCAAATCAAGCGCTGCGCGCAACTTATAAGGGGCGAAAAATGATAAAACTTGGTGTAATCGGCAGAGACGTCTCGCAATCGGCGAGCCCGCCCATACACAAATTCATAGCCGCAGAGCTCGGAAAAGAGGTCTCGTACGAGCGCATAAGCATACCCGAAAGCGACTTCGAGCGGAAGATTGACGGCATGTTGAGCGAATACGACGGCTTAAACGTCACAATTCCCTATAAACTCGGCATAATTCCACACCTTACGGCGTTGGAGGGCGACGCGGCGACTTTCGGCGCGGTTAACACCGTAAACTGCAACAGCTTGCGCGGCTACAACACCGACGGCTTGGGGTTTATGATGATGCTTGCCGCAAACGGCGTTCGGACGAGCGGGAAAAGTGCGCTCGTGTTGGGCGCGGGCGGCGCGGGGAGGAGCGCAGCCAAAAAGTTATTGGACGCGGGCGCGCAAGTGGACGTCTACAACCGCACGTACGCAAAAGCGGAGGCACTGCAAAGTGAGTTCGGCGTGCGCGCTTTGAGCGAACCTTGCGATAAATATTACGACATCATAGTCAACGCGACGGGCGTCGGCATGCACGAAAGCGAGGGGAAATCACCCGTCCCGCCGCAAATTCTAAGTGATTGCGGCACGGCGGTAGACTTGATTTACAAGCCCGAAAAGAGCGAATTTTTGAAAATTGCCGAAGGGCTCGGCAAAAAAATCGTGAACGGCTTTTCGATGCTGTTCTATCAGGCGTACTACGCGGACTGCGTGTTCTTCGGCATAAAAGAGGACGAGGAGCAGGCGATTCGCCTTTATAAAAAATACGGAGAGGAAATATCGCGATGAAATTTTTGTTTATCAACGGCGTCAATCTCAATTTGACGGGCAAGAGGGAAAAATCGGTGTACGGAACGCAGACCTTGGAGGAAATCAACGCGGACATCGCCGAGCACTTCAAGGGCGACGAGTGCGAATTCTACCAGAGCAACTGCGAGGGTGAAATTTGCACCGCAATTCAGCAGGCGAAAGCCGACGCGATTATTCTCAACGCGGGCGCGTACACGCATTACAGTCTGGCGATTCGCGACGCGATAGCTTCGATTCAGATTCCCGTAGTGGAGGTGCATATGTCCAACGTGCACGCCCGCGAAGAGTTCAGGAGCAAATCGGTAATTTCGGAAGTCTGCAAGGGCGTAATCTGCGGCTTCGGCAAAAACAGCTATATCCTCGCTGCGGAAAGTTTCAAGCTGTAAAGGCGGTAGTTTATGAATATTGCCCTGTGCGGAATGATGGGGTGCGGAAAGACATCCACCGCGATAGAATTATCTCAAAAATTGCGCCGCCCGCTCGTCGATACCGATAAAATCATAGAGGAAAACTACGGCGCTATTTCCGATATTTTCAAAGAGCGCGGAGAGGGATATTTTCGTGAATTGGAAGCCTCCGTCATCGCAAAATATTGCAAAAAGGATACGGGCGCGGTCATCGCATTGGGCGGAGGAGCAGTCCTTTCAAGCGAAAACGTGAATATTTTAAAAGGCAGCTCAAAAATCATTTATCTGCGCGCAAACGAGGAAAATCTGTTAAAAAGGCTCAAAAATAGTACTAATAGACCGCTTTTGAATGGTACTATGCGTGACAGAGTATGTGAAATTTTGACAAAACGAAGTCCGATTTACGAGCGTGCAGCCGATTTTATCGTGGATACCGACGGCTGTACTATCGGGCAGACTTGTGAAAAAATCTGTGAAATTGTAAGGGGATTGAAAATATGAAAACCGCGCTTATTACGGGCGGCACAAAGGGAATAGGCAAAGCCGTCGCTCAGGAATTTTTGCAGCACGGCTACGAAGTTATTTTAAATTATTCCCGCGACGAGGACAGCGCGCTCGCTACCCAATCGGAATTCAACATGCAAGGCTATTGCCCCGTGCTCATGCGGGCGGACGTCTCCGACGAAGAACAGGTTAGGGAGATGTTCAAAGAGGTTTTTCGCATTTACGGCAAAATCGACGTCCTTGTCAACAACGCGGGCATATCGCTTGTGCGGGTGGTGCAGGATACGACGCTGTCCGATTGGGAAAACGTCTTGGGCGTAAACTTAAAGGGCGTGTTTCTCTGTTGCAGAGAGGTCGCCGACAATATGATTTGTTCGGGCGGCGGCAGCATCATAAACGTTGCTTCTATTTGGGGAGAGGTCGGCGCAAGCTGCGAAGTCGCCTATTCCGCTTCGAAGGGTGGCGTTATCGCGTTTACAAAGGCCCTTGCCAAGGAGCTCGCGCCATCGTTCGTGCGCGTAAATTGCGTTTCCCCGGGAGTTATCGATACGGATATGAATTCCCACCTTTCGGAAGTCGAAATGGAAGATCTCATTTCTCAGATTCCATTGGGGCGTTTGGGAACGGGAGAGGACGTCGCCAAGGCTTGCTTGTATCTCGCGGAAAACCAGTATGTGACGGGAGAGGTGCTCTCCGTCGGCGGCGGTTTCGCAAAATAAATCGGTTTAGCTAAATAGGCGGCTTCGCTAATTAGGCGAGCTTTTAAAATAAGTTAACTTGCAAAACAAGCGTTTTCGCAAAATAAATCGCGTTTTGACAAATTATCAAATTTAAAAAGCGACAAAAATAAAGGAAAACGGGCATAAAAAATCGTAATTATTATTGTAGAAAATGGAAAAATACACTAACATCAGAGAAAAAACGTATGCGATAGAGCGCGCTTTTCTCTCGCCCTACGCCGCGAAATCGGAAGATACGCTCGGCAGGGACGTATGGGAAGAGCCTTGCGAAATGCGCACCGAATATCAGCGCGACAGGGACAGAATAATTTACTGCAAGGCGTTCGTTCGGCTCAAAAACAAGACGCAGGTGTTCTTTTCCCCCGAGGGAGATCACTACGTCACCCGCTTAACGCACACGTTGGACGTCGCGCAGATAGCCCGTTCGCTCGCCCGCGCCCTAAGCCTCAACGAAGATTTGACGGAAGCTATCGCACTCGGACACGATCTCGGTCACACGCCCTTCGGACACAGCGGCGAAAGGATACTTTCCAAGCTCTCCCCGACGGGTTTTCGGCATAACGAACAGTCCGTAAGGGTGGTGGAAACGCTCGAAAAGGACGGCAAGGGGCTCAACCTCACAAAGGAAGTGCGCGACGGCATACTCAACCACAAAATGGGCTTGAAACCGTGCACGCTGGAAGGCATGTGCGTAAATGTCGCGGACAGAATCGCATACATAAATCACGATTTGAACGACGCCATAAGGGCGGGGATATTGCAGCAATCGGACGTCCCCGAAGATGTCGTCAAAGTATTGGGCGCAACCTCTCGCGAGAGGATAAACACCGCGATAAAATCGGTCTATGAAAACAGCGCGGGCAAGCCGCAGGTCGAGATGGACGAAGAGGTGTTTTCCGCAAGCGAAAAGCTGCGCAAGTTTATGTTTGACAGGGTCTACCGCACAAAGTACGCGCGCGGCGAAGAGGAAAAAGCGGAGCGCATGATTTCCGCAATGTACGAGTATTTCAACAAGCACCCCGAAAAACTCCCGAAGACGTTTGTAGACCTCTGCGAACGCTTCCCGACAGAACAGGTCGTTTGCGATTATCTCTCCTCGATGACGGACAGATACGCCGTGTATACGTTCAACGCGCTTTTCGTGCCAGGCGGCTGGACTTTTATCGACGAATTAAACAGTTAAACAATCAAAACAATAAACAAACCGCAAAATCGGCGGTTCGGCATAAATAAGCGGCAGCAAACAAGCGGTTGTCGCGCGGCGGAAAAATGAGCGGCATAGACCAGGAATTTTTAAGGACTTTAAAGGAAAAAGTTAATATCGTGGATGTTGCCGGGGGCTATTTCAGCCTTGAAAAGCGGGGCGGAAGCTATTGGGCTTGTTGCCCGTTTCATCATGAAAAAACCCCGTCGTTCGCGATAAACGAGGGCGGTCAGTTTTATCATTGCTTCGGCTGCGGCGCGTCGGGCGACGTCATACGTTTCGTCTCCGAAATGGAGAGCGTGGACTTCATCGAGTCAGTCAAGTTGCTCGCGGCGAGGGCAAACATGGAAGTGCCTCTCTCCGACGACGATTCCCGCAAGACGGCAGAGCAAAAGAGGAAGAAGGACACCCTCCTCGCCATTTTGAACGACTGCGCGCATTTTTATTTAAACAACCTCAATTCGGGCAAGGCGGACGCCCACATAGAATACATTTTAAGCCGCAAAATTCCCGCAAATATCGTTCGGACTTTCGGGCTGGGCGCAAGCCTCAATTACACCGATTTGCCCAAATTTCTGCTCGCAAAAGGGTATTCCAAACAGGACATCCTCGACAGCGGCACTGTAAACGAAGCGGACGGCAGGCTGACCGATGCTCAGGGCGGCAGACTAATATATCCCATAATCAACGCCTATAACGAAGTTATAGCTTTCGGCGGGAGGCTTTTGAAAAAGGCGAATTTCGCAAAATACGTAAACACCCGCGACACGCTCATTTTCAACAAGCGCAAAAATCTATATAACATAAATTTATTAAAGAAATTGAAGCGCAGCACGGCTATTTCGGAAGTCATAATGGTAGAAGGTTACATGGACGTAATATCGCTCTACCAGGCGGGCTTCAAAAACGTCGTGGCGAGCATGGGCACGTCGCTCACGCAGGATCAGGCGCGGCTCGTCAAGCGCTATACCGATACGGTTTTGATAAGCTACGACGGCGACAGCGCGGGTCAGAAAGCCAATATGCGCGGTCTTGATATATTGAAAGACGAGGGCTTGAACGTAAAGGTCGTGCCCCTTCCCGAAGGTTACGACCCCGACGACGTCATAAAAAAATCGGGCGCGGACGAGTACAGAAAATGTCTCGATAGGGCTATGCCCTTGATAGATTACAAACTTGCCTCGGCAAAGGGCGCGTACGATCTGGAAAAGACGGAGGACAAGCGCAGATACATAGGCGAAGCGCTTTCCATTATAAGGAGCGCGGAGAGCGAGACGGAGAGGGAAGATCTTTTGAAAACGCTGCGCAACGAAACGGGCATTTCCTACGAATCGTTGAAAAGAGATCTCGAATCCAAGCCCCAGCCGCCCCCGCCCGCCATGAAAGGCGGGGACAAGCCCGAAAAGAAAAAGGACGTCGCGGACGCCATAAAAAAGGCTTCGCGCTTCGTCGTGGCGAGTTTCCTCTTTTCCGCCGATTACGTCAAGGACAAAGATATTTCGGACATTGTATTTTCGGACGATATCCACGCGATAATAGCAAAATACATACGTTCCAAAAAGCTGATGGAAGAGGACATAAGGCTGTCCGAGCTGTTTGAATTTTTCGACGCGAACACGCCCGAATACGAGGAGCTCGAACGTATTCTCGATTATTCGGAAGGTTTCGGGTTCGAAAGCGGCGAAGTCGCGGCGAAATATTTCGACGACTGCGTGACGCAGTTGAAACTTCACGAAATAAACCGCAAGATCGAAAGGGAAACGAAGCGGCTGTTATCCGCAGACGACATAAAGGAAAGGGCGGAAATAGCGGCGAACATAAACGAATTGACAAAACAGAAAGATAAAATAAAAACGGAGAAATAATATGAATCTGTCGGAGCAAAAACTCAACGAAGTGTTGCATCAGATTATCGAAAGCTACTCGTCAAAGGGCGCGATAACCACAAACGCGCTCTGCGACGTCATGGAAAAGTACGAGACGACGCCCACCCAGATGGACTACGTGTACAAATCCATCGCCGAAGCGGGTATTCAGATAATCGACGAGGCGGAAAGGGATAAGGAACTCTACGAGCAGGCGCTTTCCGATATAGGTCTCGACGACCCCGTGAAGATGTACCTCAAAGAGATAGGCAAAGTTCCCCTTCTTTCCGCGGAGGACGAAATCGAACTCGCCCGCCGCATGCAGGAAGGCGACGAGGAGGCGAAAAAGCAGCTCTCGGAGGCAAATTTAAGGCTTGTCGTATCTATTGCCAAGAGGTATGTCGGCAGGGGCATGCTCTTCCTCGACCTCATTCAGGAGGGCAACCTCGGGCTCATGAAGGCGGTGGAGAAGTTCGATTATCAGAAGGGCTTTAAGTTTTCCACCTAC
>CANREX010000073.1 GCA_947629735.1 uncultured Clostridia bacterium | reverse complement strand
CAGCTCCTTTCCGCCGCGCAGAATTTTAAAGCAGTCGCCTTCCCCCGCCTTTATGCCGCTTCCGCAGAGATATTTTCCGTTTACGACGGAGATTACCCCCGCAAATTCGCCTATATGCCCCTGCACCGCCGAGGAAATGAGCGTTTTATCCTGACCGAACGCAAGCCCTTTTGTGTAATTGCCCCTGTTGTAGGTGCGCTTCAAGGCGGAAAGCTCTTCTTCTACCTTGCCGCCGCCGAGCAGTTTTTTGTAGTACTTCACCGCCGCTGCCACATATTCGGGGCGGCGCATCCTGCCCTCTATCTTGAACGAGCTCACGCCCGCCCGCACGTACTTTTCCACGTCGCCGCCCACGGACAAATCGGAAAGCGACAGCGCGTAGGAAAATTCCTCATGACCCGCGCGGTCTATGCGGTAGCGCTTGCGGCAGGGCTGTTTGCATTTGCCTCGGTTGCCGCTGTTCCCGCCCGCAAAGGACGAAAAGTAGCACTGCCCCGAAAAGCATGTGCACAGCGCGCCCTGCACGAACGATTCCGTTTCAATGACGGAAGAAATATTCATTAAATCGTCCAAAGACGTCTCCCTTGCCGCTATGACGCGAGAAAAGCCGCACTCTTTGGCGAGGCGCGCGCCGTATTCGTTGCATATGCCCGCCTGTGTGGACAGGTGCAAAACAAGCTGCGGGTAGGTCTTTTTCAGGTACGCGCCGAGGTAGACGTCCTGCAAAATCAGGGCGTCCGCGCCGGCGTTGTGGACATCAACCGCGGTCTTTACGAAATTTTCAAGCTCTTCCTGCTTGACGAGGGTATTCATCGCGACGTAGACTTTGACGCCGAAAAGACGGGCGAGCGCGGAGATTTCCGCAAACTCCTCGCCGCTGAAATTTTTTGCCGAGGAACGGGCGGAAAAATCAGTCAGACCGAGATATATCGCGTCCGCACCCGCATTTATCGCCGCCAATGCGCACTGTTTGTCGCCCGCAGGAGCTAAAATTTCAATCATTGCCCGAGATACCCGAAATCTTCTATGACCTTCGCCACGGCGTTTTCGTCGTTGGTTACCGTGATATATTTTACCTCTTTCGCGAGCAGCGGAGAGCAATTCCCCACCGCCACGCCGTAGCACGCCGCTTGCAGCATGGGTAAATCGTTCAAATTATCGCCTATCGCGCACGTTCTTTCCCTTTCTATCTTGTAATGCGCGGAGAGATATTTTAGCGCGGAGCCCTTGTTTTCGCCCACGGGAATTATCTCTATCAGCACTTTTGCGCTGCAAGTCACTTCGTATTCGTCGCCGAAGATGCCGCAGAGCTTTTCGTACAGCGCGGCTTGGTCTTTATGTTCCATGAGCGTTGCGACTTTCTGGCAGGAAATGTCGTTGCGTTTTACGTATTCGGAGACGGCGACGTCCGTGTGCATGGCGGTTATGCCCGTTATATTTTCATAAAGTTTCAAGTGTTCGGCTTCCGCGGGGATATCCGTATAAAAGCCCTCGTCGGTGAAAACCTGCACGTTTGCGCCGACTTCTTCGAGCTTTTTGCATATATACGCCGTCTGCCGACAGTTGAGTTTTACGTTTCTTATTATCCTGCCGCTCTCTATATCCGCGATGACAGACCCCTGACAGGCTATCACCAGCCCTTTAAGCCCTATCTGCCTGACGCGCGGCAAAATTGAGGGCAATATCCTGCCCGTGCAGACGGCGAATATCCCGCCCGCCGCGACGTATGAGTTTATCGCGCCGACGTTTTCTTCGCTCACTACATTGTTTGAATCGGCGAGAGTTCCGTCGAAGTCCGACACGATCAATTTGCAATTCAGTTCTCTTTTCTTCATAAGTTTTCTTTGAAATAATTTTTTATCTTCGCGGCGAGTTTTTCGCCTATGCCCGGCGTTTTCGCTATCTCCTCCTCGTCCGCGTCCATGATATTTTGCAGGTTGGAGAATTTTTCCATGAGGGCGAGCCGCTTTTGCTTGCCTACGCCGTCTATTTCGTCGAGCACGCTCGAAAGGTTGCGCTTGGAATGTAGGTTGCGGAAATAGGTTATGGCGAAGCGGTGCGATTCGTCGCGTATGCGCTGGACCATTCTAAGAGAATAATCGCTTTTGGGTATCTTCACGCTGCTGTCGCTGTTGAGCGTGAAAATCTCTTCCTCCTGTTTCGCTATGGAAATCAAGTCGACGTCCGCAATCCCCAATTGGAGGAAAATTTCGTTGACCGCAGAGAGCTGACCTTTGCCGCCGTCTATTACGATGAGGTCGGGCTTGGGGAAGGACTGCTCCTCTTCCGTGCCGAGTTTCGAGAGCCTGCGCAGAAGCACCTCGCGCAGTGAAGCGAAGTCGTCCGCGCCCTCCACCGTCTTGATTTTAAAGCGGCGATAGGAAGATTTGTCCGCCTCGCCGTCGATAAACACGACCATAGACCCTACTTTGTCCACGCCCGAGACGTTAGAGATATCGTAACACTCCATTCTGCGGGGATAGCGGGAAAGCGAAAGGCTGTTTTGCAGCCGCTTGCACGCGTTTATAGTCATGTCGTCCTTGTGCTGTATTCTGTCTATCGATTTTTCGAGGTAATCGCGGGCGTTTTCGTTAGCCATTTTCAGCAAATCGGCTTTTATGCCCTGTTTGGCGAGGGTGACGGTCACGCCCTTGCCCCGCTTTTCCCTGAAAAATTCCTCCAAAAGCTGCTTTTCGCAATAACCGTCGGCGATTATCTCGGCGGGGGGTTCGTGCACTGTGTAATATTGGGTTATGAAAGACGTCAACGCCTCCGCGTCCGTGACGTGCGCTTCGTCGAGCGCGTATGACGTCCCGCCCTGCATTATCCCCTTGCGGGTGACGAGGACGTTTACGGCGGAATACAGCCCGTTTGTCGCGTAGGAGATGATGTCCGCGTCTATCGATTTGTTTATAGACGTTATCCGCTTCGCTTCCAGCTTGGAGAGCATGCCGAGTTTGTTTTTGTAGTCGATTGCAAGCTCGAAATTTTCGCTTTCGGCGGCGGAGAGCATCTTTTCCTGCAAGATACTTGCCGCCTGTTTGTAGTTTCCGTCCAAAAATTCCAGCGCCTGCCTGACCCTTTCCGCGTAGTCCTCTTCCGAAATCTTATGGGCGCACGGGGCGCAACACCTGTTTATATGATAATTCAAACATTCGCGCTTGGGCTTTGCGCCTATCGACGTCCTGCACAGACGCACGCAAAACAGCAGCTGGCAGGTTTCCAGAATATCCTTGTAATTTATTCCGCCCATGAACGGTCCGAAGTACTTGCAGCCGTCCTTTTTTATCTTGCGCGTGACGTAAAAGTTGGGGAATTTTTCGCGCATATCCACCTTGATATAAGGATATGTCTTGTCGTCTTTTAAAAGTATGTTGTACTTGGGCTTGTATTTTTTAATGAGGTTGTTTTCGAGGGCGAGGGCGTCTATCTCGGAAGCCGTGATGATATAGTTGAAGTCCGCGACGGAAGCCACCATCTGCATGACTTTTTCGGGCTTGGGCGAGGAATGGAAATATTGGCGCACCCTGTTTTTGAGCACGCGCGCCTTGCCTACGTAAATCACGTTGGAATATTTGTCCAACATTATATAAACGCCCGGATTATCGGGCAACAGGCGGAGTTTTTCCTTGATTACGTCCATAAAATACCGTTTTTTATTATACCACTTTACGCCGCTGTTTGCAATATTAACGCGCAAAAAAAGGGCGACAATCGTTGCCCTTTTTCTCTTTTTACCGTTATGTGTAAATTTTGACTTCAACCAGCCCTATCATCAGCATTGCCAGCAGCCTTGGCAACCGAACTTGCCGTCAGCCTTGTCAACAGCCCAGAAATTCCACGCCTTTAAGCATTACGTCGTTGACCGTGTCGTTTACGAGCGAATATGTTATGACCTTGCCCAACCTTTCGCACTTTACTATGCCGAGGTTTTTCAAAAGCCTGAGCTGGTGCGACACGGTCGTCTGGTTTATCTCCAACACGCGGGACAAATCGGTCACGCACATTTCGGAAATGGCGAGGGCGGACAACATTCTCACCCGCGTGGGGTCGGCAAAGACCGAAAAAAAGCACGTTATTGCGTCGAGCACGTCGCCCGAGGGAACATACTCTTTCACCAACTCTTTTGTGCGCCTGTCCAAAATCATAGTGTCCTGCATATCTGCCCCGCCTCCTTGAATCTTCATAATTATAGCGGATGATATGAGCGTGCGTCAATATGTTATTTTGGTTTATATTGTCACAAAAGGAGCGGGTTTGTCGTTTCGGCTTTTATTTGCTCTCTATGCCCGTGACCTTGTAGCCCGCGTCCTCCACTACGCGCTTTATTTCGTCGTCGGGGACGTCCTCGCGGCTTCTTATCACAGCGATATTCTTTTTGAGTTTGACGTCGGCGGACACCACCCCGCTTATCGCGGAAAGCGCCTTTTCAACGCGCGCGGCGCAGTGGTCGCAGCACATGCCCTCAATATTTACTATCTTTTTCATAATTCCTTCCTCCGTTTCATTGTCCGATATTTGCGGCGGCAGCCGGGAGTTTTCCCCTTTTGTACCGCTTTTTAACCTCTTGTTCTTATATAAAAGCAATCTGAGCGCGTTGCATACGACGAACAGCGAGCTCGCGCTCATGCACGCCGCCGCTATCATGGGATTGAACACAAAGCCCACGGCGGAGAGCGCGCCCGCCGCCACGGGTATGGCTATGACGTTGTAGAAAAACGCCCAGAAAAGATTCTGTTTGATATTCCTCACCGTCGCGCGGGATAAATCTATCGCCGTGTCGAGTTCCCTCAAATCGCCGCCGACGAGGACGACGCCCGCGCTGTCTATTGCGACGTCCGTTCCGTTGCCGATTGCTATGCCGACGTCCGCCTGCTTTAACGCGGGGGAATCGTTTATGCCGTCGCCGACCATTGCGACGACGCCGCCTATCTGCTGCATGTTGGTCACCTGCCGCAACTTATCTTCGGGCAAAACTTCCGCGACAAAGTCGTCTATTCCCACGCTCTCCGCGACCAAGGCGCAGTCCGCGCTCCTTTAAAAGGCTTATCGCTTCCCTGCTGCCCTCCTTTACGCTGTCCGCTACCGCAAACAGCGCGATTACCTTTCCCCCGCGGGAAAGATACGTTACCGTCTTGCCCGAAGCCGAAAGCTCCTTGCCGTCCGCCTCCGCCTTTGCGGGAATTTTCACGCCGTCCATGAGCGAAGCGTTGCCGAGGCGGCACTCTTCGCCGTCGTACACCGCCTTTGCGCCCCTGCCTATCACGTATTCGAATTTTCCGACTTCAACCCCGCCGCCGCAGTAATCGCTTATGCACTTCGCGAGGGGGTGATTGGAGTTTGCCTCTATCCCGCCCGCCAATTTGAGCGCGTATTCCCTTTCGACTCCGTAGAGCTTCAAATCGCACACTTCGGGTTTCCCGCGCGTGATGGTTGCCGTCTTATCGAGCAAAACGCAGTTGACGTCACGCATCTTCTGCAAGTTTTCCGCGTCCTTGTACAGCACCCCGAGCGACGCCGCCTTGCCCGTCGCCGTCATTATCGCCACGGGCGTGGCAAGTCCGAGCGCGCAGGGGCAGGACACGACGAGGACGGAAATCGCGTAAGTTATGCAGTGTTCGGGCACAAAACCCCTATCTATCAACAGCCAGATTACAAGCGTTAACAATGAAATCGCGGTGACGGCGGGCACGAAAACCCCCGCTATTCTGTCCGCAAACTTCTGTATGGGCGCTTTGGACGCGCCCGCCTCCCTGACCATCTTTATTATCTTGCTGAGCGTCGTCTCCGCGCCCACCTTTTCGGCGCGCACCTTGATTACGCCGCCGACGTTCACGGAAGCCGTCGTCACTATGTCGCCCACGCCGAGTTCTACGGGCATGCTTTCGCCCGTTATGGCGGACTTATCGACAAACGCGTGACCTTCCGCAATCACGCCGTCCACGGGAATATAATCGCCCTGCTTAACCACGGCGACGTCGCCCACGTTTACCGCGCTGTTGGGGACGACTACTATCTGCCCCTCCCTTTCAACCGCTACTTCGTCGGGGGCGAGGCGCAGAAGTTTTTCTATTTCGCTGCCCGTGCGCTTTTTGGACTTCTCTTCCAGCCATTTGCCGAGGGTCACAAGCGCAAGTATCGTCGCCGCGCTCTCAAAGTGGAGATTCATTGCGTTCGCGTGGACGTCCACCCCCGCAAACACGAACCCCGTCAGCACGGCGGAATAGATGAACGACACGCCCGAGCCGAGCGCGATAAGCGTGTCCATGTTGGGAACTCTTCTTATGAGCGCCATGAATCCGCGCGTGAAAAATTTGTAGTTTATGCCTATTATCGCCGCGGACAAAACCGCCTGATAGAGCGCGAACCACTGCGCATAGCCCTTTGACGGGTCTAAAAAGAATGGTATAGGCAGATGTATCATGTGCCCCATCGAGACGTATAACAGCGGAACGAGCAGGCATAAGGAGAGCACAAACCTTATAAAGAGCTTTTTGTCCTCCGCCGCCTTTTTCGCAACGGGGGCTTGACCTTCCTCATACGCGCCGTAGCCGAGGTCGGAAACCGCCTGCATTATCGCCGCGGAATCCAAAACGGCTTCGTCGAAGTCTACGCGCATGCTCTTGCCCATGAGGCTGACTTCCACGCCGTTTACCCCCGCCATTTTGCCCACCGTGCGCTCTATTCCCGATGAGCACGCAGAGCAGGTCATTCCCGTTATGTCGAAATTTTTTATCATACTTTCAAATTATTTCCATAAGCCGTTCGTTTATTACTACCCGATTATAACACCTAATTCCTATCTTGTCAATAGGAATTAAAAGCAAAAAGGGCGAACCCGAAGATTCGCCCCCTGTTTTTGTTTGACATTGTGAGTTTGTTTGACTTTGCGTGCTGTTTTGAGCTTCCCGAAAGAGTTGCCACGAACATTTTGGTTGCCCGCCGAAAAGTCACGCGTTGGCGATAAAGCCCGCGTTTCTCAAACTCGTTAAAAGCGCGTTGAATTGCGTTATGACATCTTCCGCGTTCGTCGCGTCCGCCACGGCAACGCCGGGAGTTATAGTAGCCGCAGCGCCCGGTTCACCCTGAGGTCCTTGCGGTCCTGTTGCACCGCGGGGAATGGTGAAATTGAATACTGCCGCCTGCGCCGTGCCGACGTTTTCAACCGCCGCAGCCGTTTCGGGGTCGCCCGTGGTGACAGTGCCGACGGCTATCGT
>CANREX010000072.1 GCA_947629735.1 uncultured Clostridia bacterium | reverse complement strand
TCGGTTATTCCCGCCTTCTCCTGCATGATCTTGAACACGGCGGGAACTTCATACGAATTTTTGACTATTTCGCAGCCGATACCTTCGGGGAAAATGCGGGGAATGTTTTCGATAAATCCGCCGCCCGTTATGTGCGCTATGCCCTTGACTTTCACCTTTTCTATCAGCGCGAGAATGGACTTTACATATATTTTCGTGGGAGTGAGAAGGACATCTATCACGCGCCCGCCCAACCTTTCGTCGTATTTTTCGAGTTCTTTGACGTCTTCCCCGAAGAGCTTGCGGACGAGGGAATAGCCGTTGGAGTGTATGCCGCTCGATTTAATGCCGATGAGCACGTCTCCCGCCTTTATGTCCTTGCCGTTTATAACCTTTTCCCTGTCCACTACGCCGACGGCAAAGCCCGCGATATCGTATTCGCCCGCGCCGTAAAAGCCCGGCATTTCCGCCGTCTCGCCGCCGATAAGCGCCGCACCGCTCTGCCTGCAACCTTCCGCTATGCCCGAAACGACGGTTGCGACTTTTTCGGGAGAGAGCGCGCCCGTGGCGAAATAATCGAGGAATATCAGCGGCTTCGCGCCCTGACAGACGATGTCGTTCACGCACATTGCGACCGCGTCCACGCCTATCGTGTCGTGCTTGTCCGCTATAAACGCGTATTTCAGCTTTGTGCCGACGCCGTCGGTGCCCGCGACGAGCACAGGTTCTTTCATGCCCGACGGCATAGCGAAAAATCCGCCGAAAGAGCCTATATCGCCCAAAACGCCCTTGGTGTATGTGGACTGAACGTGCTCCCTCATCAGCTTTACCGCTTTATAGCCGCGCTCTACGTCAACGCCGCTGTCTTTGTATGAAATAGACATAAAAAACTCCTTGTATCTTTAAGTGAATATCGCAAAAATCGCGATTGTTTTGCGTTTGTTTATAGGTTTTGCCCGTTGGGTTTTATCGTTTAACACGCCGAATTTTCGGGTTTTATTGATTTTTATCCGCCGGATTTATAGTTTAAGTTAGGTTGACGTCAGTTTTTGTCCGCCTCGTAGCCGTCGAGAGGATAGGGATATTTGCCGTTGAAGCAACCGAGGCAGAATCCCCTGCAACTATCCAAACAGCTCGCCATGAGGTCTTCTATCGAGAGATATTTCAAGCTGTCCGCGCCTATGCATTCGCAAATCTGCTCTTCCGTCTTGTACGCGCCGATAAGCTGGGAATACGTCTGGAAATCTATTCCGAGGTGACAGGGGTGCTTGATTATGGGCGAGCAAATGCGCACGTGCACTTCCTTTGCGCCCGCGTCGCGCAACATTTTGACTATTTTGCGCATCGTCGTGCCGCGCACCATGGAGTCGTCTATAAGAATTATCCGCTTGCCGACGACGTTTGCGCGCAACGGGTTCATCTTGACGCTAAGGCTGTTTTCGCGCTGACGCTGGTCGGGCTGGATAAACGTCCTGCCGACGTATCTGTTCTTGGCGAGGGCTTCCACAAAGGGAATTCCGCTCGCTTCCGAATAGCCGCGCGCCGCCACGTTGCCCGAATCGGGCACGCCCGAGACGATGTCCGCCTTCGCGGGATAGTGCTCTGCGAGAAGTCTGCCCGCTTCCCTGCGCGCCTTGTACACGCTGCACTTATCGAGCACGGAATCGTGGCGCGCAAAATACACGTATTCGAAAATGCACATCGCGCTCTTTTCGGGGATATCCTCCATCATGTGCGAATGTATTCCCGTGCTGTCTATGACTACTATTTCGCCCGGTTCGACGTCGCGCAGAAAATTCGCTCCAACCGCGTCGAGCGCACAACTTTCGCTGGCGACTACGACGTCGTCTATCACAGTGCCGAGGCAGAGCGGACGTATTCCGTAGGGGTCGCGCACGGCGATCAGCTTATCCGTCGTCATCACGACAAGCGCATATGAGCCCCTGAAACGGGCGCAAGCGCGCTTTATTCCCTGCAAAATGTCGCCGTCCGAAAGGCTGTTTATCATGACCGCCATCACCTCGGAATCTATCGTGGTCTGGAAAACCGCGTTGGAGGCGATGAGCTCTTCCCTGAGCTGCTTTGTGTTAGTTAGATTTCCGTTGTGGGCGAGCGCCATCTTGCCGCATTTGCCCGTAAAGACCACGGGCTGCGCGTTGAGGTGCTGGCTTGCGCCCGTCGTGGAATAGCGGACGTGACCCACCGCTATATCGCCTTCGGGGAGATTTTCGAGCTTGCCGCCCGCAAATACCTCGGGGACCAAGCCCATATCCTTATGATATATTATTTTGTCGGCATAAGCTACCGCAATACCCGCGCTCTCCTGCCCGCGGTGCTGCAATGCGTACAGCCCGTAGTAAACGGTATGAGCAACGCTCCTGTTTTCCTGCGAATAGACGCCGAAAACGCCACATTCTTCATGGATTTCGCTTTGAAATTCATCCATAAAACGCCTTCTTTAAACGGGTTTATTCCTTGCCCGTCCAACAATATGTGCAGAGCTTGCAAGGCTCTATTCCTATCGCCTCGATAAGCCCGTCAATCGATTGGAATTCCAGCGATTCGAACTGGAATTTATCGCAAATCGCCTTGCGCATCGCCTTGCCGCGCGCCGAAGAAGAATCGGCGTAGTCCTTCACGTATTTTACGGCTTCCTCGCCTTCGAGTTCCATCATCGTGCGGCGGGTGATGAGGTCCATATCCCCCGAGGAACGGGAGAAATTCAAATACTTGCAGCCGTACATTATCGGCGGGCATGCCGAGCGCATGTGCACCGCTTTCGCCCCGTGGGAATAGAGGAAATCCACCGTCTCTTTGAGCTGCGTGCCGCGCACGATGGAATCGTCCACGAGCAACAGTCTCTTCCCCTCTATGAATTCGTGTACGGGAATGAGCTTCATCTTTGCGACTTTGTTGCGCTCCGTCTGGTCTACGGGCATGAAGCTGCGCGACCATGTGGGCGTATATTTTATGTAGGGGCGTGCGAAAGGCACTTTGCATGCGTTTGAATAGCCTATCGCGTGGGGTGTTCCCGAATCGGGCACGCCGCCGACGTAGTCTATCGCGTGCATATCATGCGTCTTTGCGTCGTTTTTGGCGAATATCTCGCCGTTTTTGCAGCGCATGACTTCCACGTTCACGCCCTCATAGCTCGAAGTTGGATAGCCGTAATACGACCACAGGAAAGCGCATATGCGCATCTCTTTCCCCGCGGGCGCGAGCTGCTCTACCCCGTCCGCGCTTATTTCGACAATTTCGCCCGGTCCGAGTTCACGCAAGTCGGTATAGCCCAACTTTCTGTATGCGAAACTTTCAAACGAGGCGCAGTAGCCGTCTTCACCCTTGCCGAGCTGTATGGGAAGCCTGCCCATTCTGTCGCGCGCGGCGATTATCGTGCCCCTGTCCGTCAACAGCATTATCGACGCCGTGCCCGATATGCGCTGCTGCGCGTAGCGTATGCCCTCAACGTAGTTGTTCTTGCTGTTGATAAGCGCGGCGACCATCTCGTTGGCGTTTATCTTGCTGCCCGTCATGGCGTCGAAATATCCGCCGTAGCCGAGCACTTCCTTCAATATATCTTCGGAATTGTTTATTATCCCTATCGTGCAGATGGCGTATGTGCCGACCTTTGAAACCATTAAAAGGGGCTGAGGGTCGGTATCGCTTATGCAGCCTATCGCGGCGTTGCCGTGCATTTCCGAAACGACTTTTTCGAATTTAGTCCTGAAAGGCGCGTTTTCTATGTTGTGAATTTCGCGTTGCAGACCGATTGAGGGGTCGTAAACCGCCATGCCGCCCCGCTTTGTGCCGAGGTGGGAATGATAATCGGTGCCTATGAATACGTCGAAAACAGCGTCGTTTTTCTTTACTGCGCCGAAAAATCCGCCCATAAATTATTCTCCCGTCAAGCGCTTGAAGATTTCGCGGTAAGCGTCCTCGACGCCGCCGAGGTCGCGGCGGAATCTGTCCTTATCCAGACTTGTGTGCTTGGTGGTATCCCACGTGCCCGCTTCCCAGAAACGGCAGGTGTCGGGGGAAATCTCGTCGGCGAGCACTATCTGCCCTTTAAATCTGCCGAATTCGAGTTTGAAGTCTATCAAATCTATATTGAGCTGTTTGAAGAACTCCTTCATGGCGTCGTTTACGGCAAACGCCATTTTTTCTATCGTTTCGATCTCCTCTTTCGTCGCGAGTTTGAGCGCGAGCGCGTGATAGGTGTTTATCAGGGGATCGCCGAGTTCATCGTTCTTATAGGAAAATTCTATCGTGGGATTGGCGAGCAAAGTGCCCTCCGCCACGCCGTATTTTTTGGAAAAACTGCCCGCGGCGACGTTTCTTATTATCACTTCGAGCGGAACTATCTGCACCTTTTTGACGACGGTGTTTCTATCGTCTATCTGCTCGACGAAGTGCGTGGGTATGCCTTTCTTTTCGAGCATCTGCATCATCATATTGCTCATCTTGTTGTTTATCACGCCCTTGCCCGCGATCGTGCCCTTTTTAAGACCGTTGAACGCCGTCGCGTCGTCCTTGTAGGATACGATAACATAATCGGGGTTTTCGGTCGCGAAAACCTTTTTTGCCTTGCCTTCGTAAAGCTGTTCTTTCTTTTCCATTTTTGAATAAAATCTCCTTAAAAGATTGAATTTTTTGTCTTGTAAAAATTAAAATACCCACAATGTACTGCGGGTATTATCGCGTATTAAAATTCCGCCGCTTCCGCCTGTACGGCAGCGTCGTCGGCATTGATTTTTATCTTCATCTGCTGCTTGTACTGCGCAAGGCGCGCGGCGATTTCGGGGTATTTTATGCCCAAAATCTGCGCGGCAAGAAGTCCGGCGTTTTCTCCGCCGTTTACACCCACCGTCGCGACGGGTATGCCCGAGGGCATCTGGACTATCGAAAGAAGGCTGTCCAGCCCGCCCATCATGTCCGTCTTTACGGGCAAGCCTATGACGGGAAGAGTCGTACATGCCGCCATGACGCCGCCGAGGTGCGCTGCCTTGCCCGCGGCGCAGATAATAACCTCTATGCCCCTTTCCGCGGCGTGCGCGGCGAAGTCATGCGCCTCTTCCGGAGTTCTGTGCGCCGATATGACGCGGACTTCCGTCTCCACGCCGAAGCTCTTCAACAGCGTTACGGCGGGCTTGACGACCGCCAAATCCGACTTTGACCCCATAACCACGGCAACTTTCATATTACTTATCTCCCGTATTTTAGTTGAAATAATGCGGCATACTGTAATCAGCGTATGCTGTTGTTATATATCGTTATCGCCACCTATATCGCCGCCGTCAACGTTTACTCCGTAATGCTGCTGCTTTCCCAGCGCAACGACGCGCTCACAGACGAAAGCAAACTCAACTCCGGCGACGGAAAGCTGATACTTTCCGCGCTGCTCGGCGGGGCTATCGGCATTTATGTGACGATGTTCATCACCCGTTTCAAACTGAAAAATATGCTGCTCATGATAATTCTGCCCGTAATAGGCGTATTAAACGTCTGGTTTTTCGTGATAGCGTTCCGCTCGGGCTTTACGTTTATCAGAGTGTAACACAATATTTTCAAGACACATTGAAATTATAACACAATATATAGGAAAAAGAAAACTGTTTGAATAAACTTTTTTTAAATTTTAATTACAAAATTTTTACAGTTGTGCCGCAAAAAAGTTGACAAATACGAAATATGCTTTATATGCGCTCAAAATAAGCAAGCCCGCCGCGCAAAATTTGCGCGGCGGGCGGCGTTTTGCCTGCTTTTTTTACAGCCTTTGCCGCCCGTTTCCAAGACGGCTTAATTTATGAATTTTTTTCCTTAGCGGACTTCCGCTTTCCGACCCGAAATTATCCTTTCGCCCGTCGGAAATCATTCCTTACGGAATTTTACCTTATGAAATCATTTCCTATGGAATTATTCCTTGTTTGCCGCGTCGCCGCCGTCGGAAGAAGAGTTCTGTGCGGCGAGCAAATCCCTTATCTGGGTGAGAAGCTCTTCCGTGCTGGGCGCTGCGGGCGCTGCCGCCTCCGCCGCCGCGGTCTCCGTTTCCGCCTGTGCGAGGGCTTCTTCTTCGCTCATGCCCTTCTTGGTGAGCTTTTTGACGAGCTTCGCCTTAGCCTTTTCATGCGCGTTTACGCCTGCGTTTTTAAGGCTCATGAACACCTTGATGATTACAAAGAGTACGACGGCGATTACGAGGAAGTCTATTATCTTCATGATCAGCGTGCCCCAATCTATGTATATAGACTTGGTCATGTCTACCACTAACATGCCGTCTGCGTCAACCGCTTCCGTGTAAACGGGTTTGAGCATGGTGATAAGACCTGCCGCGCCGTCGTTGACGCCGTACATCGCCCAGTCCACGAGGGGCTTTATGATGCCGTTGGTCATTGCGGTCACTATCGCGCCGAACGCTGCGCCGATTATTACGGCGACTGCCATATCCACTACGTTTCCGCGCGTAATGAACGCCTTGAATTCCGCCCAAAGGGCTTTGAGTTTTTTCATTTTATATCTCCTTAAAATTTTTTTCCTTGGAATATTTTAAGCGCTTTTTTGCGCATTTTTACGCTTTTTATGCCCGTTTCCGTTATTTTTGCGACGTCGCCGAACTTTTGAATTATTTAAATTTTTTTCTTATTCCGCCGTCAGACGAGAAGCCCGCACGAGAGCAATATGAACACCGTCACGGAAATAGTCACGATAGACGAAAGGCTCGTCCATACGACAAGCTGCGCCGCGAGCTGCTCGTCGTTGTCCATCTCGCCCGCCATTATGGCGCTCGAAACGGCGACGGGCGTGCCGAACAACGCCACAAACGTGGGGTAGATTTCAGGTCCGAACGACACGATATGCGCACATTCGCTCAAAAGGACCGCCCCTCCTATCCCTATAAGCGGGACGAGAAGCACGCGCCAGACGGTGGCGACGGTTATTTCCTTTGTCATGCCCTTTACGGCGGAGAACTCGAACTGTCCTCCCAAAACCACGAGGGCGAGCGGCGAAGCTATCGCTTTGAGGTCCTTTACCACCATATATAAAAACTTTAACTGATTGTCGAATCTGAACGGAACGCTCTCCGCGGCGACGCCCGTGCAAACGCTCTCCAACTCCCTTATCCCGACGAATAGCATGCCGAGAAGCACCGCGATAATGAGCGGGTTTTTGATTATGTCGAGGAACATGCTCCCCGCTTTTGCGGCAAAGCCCTTGAAGCCTTGCCTGCCGCTATCCGCGGGCGTTTCCGCGGGAATGTTTTCGGCGGGAGATAGCGAATTTTCCGCGCCCGTATAGGTTATTTCTGCCGTATCGGAATTTTCGGCGGCG
>CANREX010000071.1 GCA_947629735.1 uncultured Clostridia bacterium | reverse complement strand
GGACAGCAAAGTCAAGGTGCTCATCATACCTACCAACGAAGAGCTTGTCATCGCCCGCGAAACGGCGGAACTCGTATAAACCGACTTTTTATCGGCCGTGTTTCGGCAGTCAGATTTTTGCCCTTAGCGCTTTAAAATGAGTTGACAAACACCCGTTCGGTATACTATAATCGTGTAGTCGGTTCGGCGTATGGTTATCGATATCAGAAAAATGGCGGCAAAGGGGAAGTACGAAGGCGATTTTTCGTTTGAGTTTACTCCCGCCGCGGAAAAACTTCTTTTGCCGTTGTGCGCATTTGTCGGCAACGCTAAGATAGAAGGCAATTATACCCTATACGAAGACGATTCCGTCGACGTCTCCTTCACGCTCGAATACCTCATAGAGGGGCAATGTTCCTATTGCCTCGAAAGGGCGGAAAAGCGCGTGAAATACGAGTGCGACGCATTGTTCGTGACGGATAAAGGGGATAACGATAACTACTATTACGACGGTTACAGATTGGATCTGTCGTCTGCCGTAAACGACGCGTTGCTTTTCAGTCAGCCCGAGGTTTTGCTCTGCAAAGAGGGTTGTCAGGGAATAAAAATAAACTAAGATAAATCAAGAGAGGTGTTCAGATATGGCAGTACCTAAGGGTAAACAATCCAAGAGCAGGACGGACAAGAGATTTGCAAATTACAAGGCGACTTCCCCCACGTTGGTGGAGTGTCCTCATTGCCACGAGCTTATGCAGGCGCACAGGGTATGTAAAAACTGCGGCTACTACGATAAAGTAGAAGTTGTAGCTCAGACCGAAAAGAAGTCTTAAAAACAAATTGAAGTTAAAGCGGACTGTGCCGTTAAATAGCGCAGTCCGTTTTTTCACGCTCGAAAATCGTAAATTTCAACCAATGCGCAAAAATCGGCTCATAAGTTTGCATTTTCGCGCCGTTAGTTATATAATTGGTTTATAGAAAGTATAAATCCGTTTAAAGTTCAGGCGGTTAAAGCGAAAAAGGCGGCAATCCGCCACGGAGTAAATGAGTATGTACAAGATAGTAAACAAAAAGCAACTTAACCCCACGGTGACGATGATGGATATCTACGCGCCTCTCGTTGCGCAAAAGGCGCTTGCGGGGCAGTTCATTATATTGAGGGTGGACGAGGACGGCGAGCGCATACCCTTAACCGTTGCGGGCTGCGATAAGCAAAACGGCACTGTAAAGATAATCTTCCAGATAGTCGGCGGCACTACGATTCGCCTAAACGCGAAAGAGCAAGGGGAGTATATAAGCGATTTCGTAGGACCTTTGGGGCGACCGACAAAGACGGACGGCATAAAAAAGGCGTGCATAGTCGGCGGCGGCGTGGGCTGCGCGATAGCCCTTCCCGTGGCGGCGCGATTAAAGGAGCTCGGCTGTGAAGTACATTCGATAATAGGTTTCAGAAATAAAGACCTCGTCATTTTGGAAGAGGAGTTTTCCGCGTGCTCGGACAGGCTCACCATAATGACGGACGACGGCAGCTACGGCAGGCAGGGCGTAGTCACCGCGCCGCTCAAAGAGGCGATAGAAAGCGGTGAAAACTACGACGAAGTCATAGCGATAGGTCCGCTGGTCATGATGAAATTCGTCGTCGCGACGACAAAGCCGTACAACGTGCCCACGACCGTTTCCATGAACCCGATAATGATAGACGGCACGGGAATGTGCGGCGGTTGCAGACTCACCGTCGGCGGCAAGATGAAATTTGCCTGCGTGGACGGTCCTGATTTCGACGGGTTCGAGGTGGACTTCGACGAGGCTATGCAGAGAGCTTCCATGTACGCCGATTTTGAAAGAGCCGAAAGGGAAGCGAGCTGCAATCTGTTTAAAAAGGAGGCGCAATGATGGCTGTTCAACCCAAGAAAAACGCAATGCCCGTGCAAGAGCCCGCCGTAAGGGCGCGCAACTTCAAAGAGGTGGCTCTCGGTTACAGCGCCGAAATTGCCGTCGCCGAAGCGGGCAGATGTCTAAACTGCAAAAACAGACCCTGCGTTGAGGGCTGCCCCGTCAATATCGCCATTCCCGATTTTATAAGCAGGATAAAGGCGGGCGACTTCGAGGGCGCGTATGACATGATTTCCCAAAGCTCTTCCTTTCCCGCGGTGTGCGGCAGGGTTTGCCCGCAGGAAACGCAGTGCGAGGGCAAATGCACCCTCGGCATAAAGTTCGAGCCCGTCGGCATAGGGAGATTGGAAAGATTTGTCGCCGATTACCACAACGCGCATTTCAAGGGCGAAGTGAAATCGCCCAGTCCCAACGGTAAGAAGGTGGCGGTGATAGGTTCTGGTCCTTCCGGACTGACCTGCGCGGGCGATTTGGCGAAAAGGGGATATAAAGTGACCGTTTTCGAGGCGCTGCACCTCGCGGGCGGCGTGTTGGTATACGGTATTCCCGAATTCCGCCTTCCAAAGAATATAGTCAAAAAGGAGATAGAAACGCTCGGAAAATACGGCGTGGATATACAGACAAACGTGGTCGTAGGCAAAACCTTGACCGTGGACGAGCTGTTTGAACAGGGCTACGAGGCGGTTTATATCGGCTCGGGCGCGGGTCTGCCCCGCTTTATGGGCATACCCGGCGAAAGCCTTAAAGGCGTTTATTCCGCAAACGAATTTCTCACCCGCAGCAACCTGATGAAGGCGTATTCCCCCGATTGCCGCACCCCGATTATGCACGCGCGCAACGTGGCGGTAGTGGGCGGGGGAAACGTCGCCATGGACGCGGCGCGCACGGCGTTGCGGCTGGGCGCGGAGAACGTGTACATAGTCTATCGTCGTTCCATGGAAGAACTCCCCGCGCGCAAAGAAGAAGTCGAGCACGCGGAAGAAGAGGGGATAAAGTTCGAAATTCTGCGAAACCCCGTGGAGATCATCGGCTATAACAACCCCGAGGACAGGCGCGATGTCAAAAACGGCTTCGTCACGGGGATAAAGGTCAGGAAATGCGAGCTCGGCGAGCCCGACGAAAAGGGCAGACGACGCCCCGTGGAAATCGCGGGCAGCGAATACGTCATAGACGTGGACTGCGTTATAATGGCTATCGGCACGAGCCCCAACCCGCTCATCAAGAGCACGACGGAGGGGCTGGACGTCAACAGTCACGGCGGCATTATCGCGGACGAAAAGACGGGAGCGACTTCCAAAGCGGGAGTTTTTGCGGGCGGCGACGCGGTGACGGGCGCGGCTACCGTAATTTTGGCAATGGGTGCGGGCAAGGTCGCGGCAAAGGCGATAGACGAATATATTTCGTCAAAACAGACAAATTATTAACATGATAGAAGAAGTCAGATTGGAAGATATCTCCGAACTTGCTAAGGAAATAAGCGTTTATATCGACGGCGAGAAAAAGACCTATCCCGTCGGCAGCGAAAAATTCGGCGAAATATGCCTTGCGTGGAACGATATGCTTGTCGGCGCGCACACGATGCCCGCGTTCGGCGTGAGTCTGAACGACGACACGCTTTCCGCCATGCAGAAAGGCGTTTGGGCGGAATTTGTTTTCGGTTGCGCATATCAATGCGGCGGAATGACCTTTGAAAAATTGCTCGTTGCGGTCAAAGAGGAGTGGAGCGGCTTCAATATCGTCAGATACAACTCCGAAAGTGGCTATGAAGGCAGGTGCTTTTATTACAGCCTATGCGGAAATATGAAAAATTTTTACGATACTTTAAAGGCTGTGTGATTACAGCTGTTTAAATGCAGAAATAGCGCGGCGCGTTTTAAAAAACGCGCCGCGCTATTTCCATAATATAAAACAACTTAATCGCACAAATTTTCGTAGAGCACGGAGTAGACGTCCGCGGCTTTTTCTTCCCATTTTTTATATATCTTGTTCGCCGTTTTTCTGTCGGGAACGACGAATTTAAGTTCCATAAGGGGCTGAACGGGGGCGAGTATCTTCAAAAACACGGTGTAAGTGCCGTCTTTGTTCTGGTAGTAGTCAGAGCGACATTCCTGCCGGTTGCGGTATTTCGCGCTGTTCTTTTTTACGAATTGGGAGATTTCCTCGCGCACGCTCTTGGGGATATTGATATAGAAATTCGCAAGAGTTTCCCTGCCGTCGGGGGTGATTGAGTACAATTCGTCCTCGTCCTCGTTTACGGTGCATATGAAATTATCGTCAATCAGCTTGTGAATGACGTTTACGCAATCCATATAACCCATCCAATCGTTGGAGGTGGAGCACATGTCGACGATAGTCCTTTCGGACAGCGCGCTCTCCATCTTGTCGAATACGAAAAGTATGATGAGTTTGTTTGTAGAAGTCTCTGCGGATTTTATCATAATCAGTAAAAAAACCAATCTGCGTGTAAAAATACAAAATGATTATACTAAATTGCGGCGTTAAATGCAAGATATTTACTTAAAAATATTTTATTTTACAAATCTTTGTGATATAATAATAGCAGATTTCAACAAAAGGTGACAAAAGTGGACAGCGTAAAAAGCGAAGTTTTGGATTTTCTTGCCAAATGCGAGGAAGTCAGAAATTGCAAATTCATAATGGCGACGACCAAAATCAAAGACCTGCTTAAATCGATAGTGAACAGCGCGGAGCTCTACGACGTGTTCAACACCGTCGCTTCCCGCTTCGACTACATGGCGGCTAAGGAGCGTTGCTTTATAGAGACGGACAGCTCTCTCGGGCGCAGCCGCATAATTCTGCCCGATACCCGCGGCGACAGGCTTGCGTTTATTTTCTGCCTGCTCGTGGAAATCGACCGCGGCGACATTCAGATAAACGCGTTTTTGCAAAAGTATTACCCCAAGGACGGCAGCTATTACGCGAGCTATCACATGTTCTGCGACGAAATTATAGGCAACCTCGAAAGCATAATCGGCGACATCTTTTCGCAGGAGCTCGCCGTTCGGGACGTGCGGGAGGCGGAAAACAGGGAAACGGTTGCGGAAATTGCGGGGGGCAGCGATATAACGGGCAAGATAAGCGCCATTTGCATGCTCATCGCGCGCGAGCTCGATTTTATCGGGCAAAGCGAGCTTTCGGAGGACGACAAGGACGCCGCCGCCTGCATTTTAAACAGACTCTCCGCCGCGGTTAGAGCGCGCGACTCCGGGGACATCAACGCACTCACTTTTGGATACAACTACTTTGTCATGTACACGCGGGAGGTCAGCGAGACGGCGGGCATGCTGTTCGATGAGCTCGGCGGTTTTGTCGGCGAATTATGAAATTGACCGAAAAGATGACGTCATCCCGCCTTTTGTACGGCGGAAAAATTTTAAAACTTTATCTCGACGACGTCGAACTCCCCGACGGGAGCGGCGCAAAGCGGGAGTATATCAGGCATTGCGGCGGCGCGGCGGTTTTATTTATTAAGGATAACAAAGTCGCCCTCGTCAGGCAATACCGCTACGCTTACGGCAAGGAAATGTACGAAATCCCCGCGGGAAAGATGGACGAGGGGGAAGAGCCGTTAAATGCGGCTTGGCGGGAGCTTGAAGAGGAGACAGGTTACCGCGCGGAAAGCGGGGTAAAGCTCAACGATATTTATCCCTCGCCCGGCTACACAGACGAGATAATTCACATATATTTCGTCGACCGAGCAAAATTCGTGGGCGAAAAATTGGACGACGGGGAATTTCTGAACTGCGAATTTCTTCCCTTGGAAGACGTCCTCGCGCTTATCGAATCGGGCGAGATCTGCGACGCAAAGACGGTCTGCGCGGTTTATAAATATCTGGCGTTGAAGGATAAATTCACGAGATAAATCGGTAAAAAATAAAGGGGCTGAAAATTCAGCCCCTTTAAAGTTGCGGCGGTCAGTTGTTGCAACCGCAACCGCAGCCGCCGTTATTGCCGCAAAGCAGATTGCTTATAGTGCCGTTCTTCCACATGGTGTAGATGAGGGCGACCAATATGGGGGTACAGCTTCCCGCAAGAACGCCTTCAAGCCCGTTGTCGCTTACGCTTGCCGCGATAAGTAACAGAATGAGAATCCAAAGGCAGCTATTGTTGCCGCACTGCGAAAAAAGGTTCATAATCATCCTCCTGTAAGTTATCTGCAAAGGCAATATGTAAAGTAGATTTCTGAGCGCGTTTTGCAGGTAACTTTTTTAATAAGCCTATATTAAATAATATTTTGTTTCGTCCGAAAATGTTACCCCGCTCATTTAGTTGCGTTGCGGGCGATAAAATGTTATAATTGATTAAAATTTATAAAATTTCATACATTTTGATGACTTTTGGCGGATATTTTATATAAGTCCGACCGTTATAAAAGTTAAATTATTTTTTTCTGCGGATATTCTTTACGAAATCCGATGGAGGTGTGTTATGAAGAATGAAAAGACAAAGTTCTTTTCGGCAAAGAACGTGGCGTATCTTGGCGTATTGCTGGCGCTCGTCATTGTGTTGCAGGTTTTCAGCGGCTATTTTAAAGTCGGGACGACCGCATTGAGCTTTGTGCTCGTGCCGATTGTGCTCGGCGGAATGATTTTAGGCGTTTGGGGCGGCGCTATTTTGGGTCTTGCGTTTGGTCTTGTCGTAATCTTCGATGCTCTCGGCGGATTAGACCCTTTTACTTTGTTATTGCTCACCGCAAGCCCCGCTTCATGCGCTTTAACCGTAATACTCTGTATAGTTAAGGGTGTTGCGGCGGGCGCAGGGTCAGCATTGGTATTCAGGCTTTTTTACAATAAAAACAAATATGTGGCGACTTTTCTGGCAAGTGCGGCTGCTCCGATATTCAATACTGGCGTATTTGCGATAGGCGCGCTCTGTATGGGCGGTACGCTGACGCAGGTATTCTCCGCCCTCGGCATGGAAGTTTCGAGTTATTCTGTTTTCTATATAGTATTTGTGCTTTGCATAGGTATAAATTTCTTCGTTGAATTCGCGATAAATCTAATATGCGCGCCCGCGGTTTATATTGTCGATAATGCGGTTGGCAAGCGTATTCGTGCCGCAAAAGGTGCAAAATGATAATCTGTCTTGACGTAGGTAACACAAATATAAAATTCGCGCTGTTCGAGGGAGAGGAACTCAAATTCAGTTTCCGCGTCGCGACGGAGCTCAAAAAGACTTCGGACGAATACGGGGTTCAGCTCGTCAGCATACTCAAAAACAACGGCGTAGGCATAGAAGATATTGAGGGCGGGATAATTTCATCAGTCGTTCCGCAGCTCGATTACACCCTCGAAAGAATGAGCAAGACCTATCTCGGGTTCAAGCCGCTCATGCTTGCGCCCGGGCTCAAAACGGGAATGAATCTGCGCGTAGACAACGCAAAGGAAGTGGGCGCGGACAGGGTCGTCAACAACGTCGCGGCGGTCAAAAAGTACGGTTTTCCGATAATTATAGTGGATTTCGGCA